>JACMNW010000193.1 GCA_014378345.1 Pseudorhodobacter sp.
CCGGCCTTGGCCTTGCCACGCCGGTTTGGACAGACGCGAGTAAAGCGCAGGCTCTGATAAACGCCGTGATAACAAACACAGGCGATGCGCAAGATACCGTAGGGCAGCTGGCAGATATTTTTCAGCTGGACCCAACAGCTACAGCGTCCCCCGCCGTGCAACGCCCTGATTTCGCCAATGGGCCCGAGGGCAAGCTGATCTCCGCTGACTTGCAGTTGGCGATGACACAGCTTTCCATCCACATCGGGTCAAACAACCAGATCCGCGTTGTTCGCGCGCAAGGCGACCAGCGCGATGCGTTGGTTTTGCAAAGTGGCTATACCAGCCTGCGTGATTTGGCCAAAACTGCCAAAGATCAAGGTATTGACGGCCTTCGAATGGAAGACGGTATCGTGCATCTGACCCGACCTTTGGTGGTCTGGCTGGGGGCCGGGCTCAAGCTGGAACCGGGCGACCAATTGGTGATGGACGCGGCCCGCGGTGCGTTTTTACTGGGCTTTGGTCAGATCGAGATGGTCGGCGCAGATGTGCAGACAACACGCGCGGGCAGTGGTCCCGCAGAGTTTCGCCCTTTCGTGCTGATCACAGGGCAAGGCACACTGTTTGCACAAAGCACCAAGTTCACCGGGTTGGGCATGGTTGGTGCCGATCCGTTTGGCGGTGTTGTGGTTGCCGCACGCGGCCTGTTCCCGCCAAAGTTCCCGCCAATCTTGATCGGAAACACATTTGAAGATGTGGGCGTTGTCAGCTTGGTTGGGGTCAACGGCGGTGTTGTAGATGGCAATCTGGTTGATGCCGGGCGTGGCAACGGCATTGCATTGACTGCGGTGCAAGGCGTGCAAGTGACCGGCAACGCTGTGATTAATACTGTTGGCGGGGCTGGGGTGAAGGTTGCAAATGGCTCGGATGTGCTGCTGACGGATAATCTTATATCAGGCGGCGCGCACAACGGCATCTCTATCGGCGGCAATAGCCGGGGCATCAGAATTACGAGCAACGCCGTTCTGAAAAATGCCGAAACCGGCATCGCCACACAGCGCGCCACTTGCGTATTGGTGGAAGGCAATTCTATCGCACAAAATGGCGCATCTGGCCTGCGCTTGAACGAAAGCGGCGTATCGCGCGTTCAGGGCAACGCGCTGGTATTAAACACCAATTCCGGCCTGAATGTCGGCGCACAACGCAAAGGTGGCCGGGTCGAGGTGGCTGAAAACCTGCTTGCAGGCAACCGCGTTGGCCTGTCCGGTGCCGCGATAGGTGAGGTAGTTTTAGATCAAAACAACCTGTCGTCGCAAATGCCCCGGCTCTTTGATGGCGAGTTTTCGCAGTATCTGGCGGCCTATCTTACGCAAGTTCAACAGCGTTCCGACAAAACCTATCGCATTGCCGGCCCCGCCGGGCAGCAAGCCGGTCCATTTCTAACTGCCTGTAGCAAGGGTTAAAGCCAATGGTCTTTTCGTCTGAAACTTTCCTCTTTTTGTTCCTGCCGCTGTTCTTGGTGGTCTACTACCTGACGCCGACACGGGGCAAATCCCTGGTAATCCTGTTCGCATCTTACCTGTTTTACGGTTGGTGGCGATTTGACTTCTTGCTGTTGCTGTTCCTGACCACGCTTTGGGCCTTTGGCATCGGTCTGCTGATCCGCAACAACATTGGCACGCAACGCGCGCAGTTGTGGTGCACCATTGGGGTGATCGGCTGCCTAAGCGTGCTGGGCGTGTTCAAATATCTCAACTTCTTTATCGACAGTTTGGCAGAATTGGCTGGCACTGACGCCGCCGGGCTTGGCGTGCATTGGCGTTTGATCCTGCCCATCGGCGTGTCGTTCTATGTGTTCCATTCCATCAGCTATCTGGTCGATGTCACCCGCCGCGATGCCGACGCCACCCTGAATTTCTTTGATTTCGCCGCCTTCATCGCCTTGTTCCCGCAGCTGGTGGCAGGGCCGATCCTGCGCTTCAAGGATCTGGCAGACCAGTTCAGGCATCGCACCCATTCGCTGCAAATGTTTGCGGATGGTACGGCATTGTTCATTATCGGCTTGGGCAAAAAAGTGATCCTCGCCGACAGCGTCGCACCAATTGCAGATATAGCCTACAGCGCCCCCGACCCATCGTTCGCGCTGTCGTGGCTTGGGTCCATCGCCTACATGATGCAGCTTTACTTCGATTTTTCGGGCTACAGCGATATGGCAATGGGGTTGGGCCTGATGATGGGCTTTCACTTCCGCGCCAATTTCAACATGCCCTACATCAGCCGGTCGATCACCGAATTTTGGCGGCGCTGGCATATCAGCCTTTCAGTTTGGCTGCGCGATTATCTTTACATCCCGCTGGGCGGCAACCGCATTTCCGAAGGCCGAACCTATGTGAACCTTGCGCTGGTGATGGTATTGGGCGGGCTGTGGCACGGGGCAAATGGCACGTTTCTGGCTTGGGGTATCTGGCATGGCGCATGGTTGGCGCTGGAACGGCGCACGGGTTGGGCGAACCGCACAGACCTTATCGGCCTGTTCCAAACCCTGATCATCGTGCTGATCGGCTGGGTCGCTTTTCGTGCCGAAGATATGACGCAAGCGATGGATGTCTATGCTGGCATGATTGGCCTGCACGGTCTGGCCATACCGTTGGATCTGGCCCTGCAAATCAGCAGTGAAAGCTTGATGCTGCTGGTGCTGGCGATGGTGGTTGCGGCAACGGAACCGCAGCTGAACGCCCTATCGCGGCAGATGTATTTCAACCCGTCACAGCCGCAGATCGGCGGGGCGGCAACGCTGACCGCTGCCACCTCGCTGCTGCCAACGCTGATCATATCGGTGATCGGCGTGATCAGCATCATGAAGCTGGCCGAAGCAAGCTTCTCCCCCTTTCTTTACTTCCAGTTTTAGGAAAGTGACCGCTATGCAAACACTGTACCGCATGTCTCGTTACATCCTTCCGGTGGTGTTCTTTGGCTACGCGCCGTTCGCAAACCTTGCTTATTTCGAAGAGCCGGGCAGCAAGCTTGCGCCGTTCGATATGGGCATACTGAAAGGTACCGTGACCGCGAGTTTTGATACCGCCTACAAAACTGCAATGCCGCACCGGGATGCGTCTATCGGCCTGATCGGCGCTGCGCGGTATGTGCTGGCGGGCGAAGGCCGCAAAGGCGTGGTCGCGGGCATGGACGGCTGGCTATTCACGGCAGAAGAGGCGCGCGCGCCAATAACGGACCTGACCCAAACACTGGACCAGATTGCCACTGTGCGCCGCAAGCTTGCGGGTTTAGGGGCGACTTTGGTGTTGGTTCCTGTGCCCGCCAAGATGGATATCGAGGCTGAGCACGCGAATAAGCCTGAGTTATCGGCCTATATGGATCATCTATACGGCGATTTTATAGGTGGCCTGCAACGGGCTGGCATAAGGGCCGTGGACACCCGCGCAACCCTTTTGGCGCTTGGCGATGATGCCTTTTTCGCCACTGATACGCATTGGACTGTTGAGGGTGCAAAAGCGGTGGCACAAAGCGTTGCGTCCTCTGGCCTGATCGCACTTGGCACAACAGACATGGCGGTGAAACTTCAGCCTTCCAAATCGATGGCAGGCGATCTGGTGTCTTACGTTACCACCGATACACTGGCCCCGATGATAGGCCTGCCGCCCGAATATGTGGCCCCCTATCTGGTCAACCCAGTGGCAACCGCTGACCTTGGTGATCTTTTCGGCACACAAGCTGTTGATATCGTCCTGATCGGCACTTCCTACAGCGCCAACCCGGACTGGAGCTTTGCCGAGGCGCTGAAACTATCGCTGAAGTCTGACGTGCTGAATGCCGCAGCCCAAGGGTTGGGGCCAGTCAAACCGATGATGGATTATCTGGCATCCGACACGTTCCGAGATGCGCCGCCAAAGGTGGTGATCTGGGAATTTCCGCTGCGCTATCTGACCGATCCTGCGTTGTGGAAAACCCCTGTCAAATTGGTGGAGCTGGCAAGTGCAGACTAGACCCCGCCACATATTCGCGGTGATATTGGTGTTGGCAGCAATGCCTGCCTTGGCGGATGGCGGGGTGCAACGCACCAACCAGTTGCCAACCGAACATCTGCAAAGTTTGCGCAAGCAAATGATCGCCGGGCGTAGCCTCGCCACGCGCGATTTGCGCGCGCTGGCAGATGCCGCTGACGGCTTGGCCGCGTTCAAATACGGCAAATGGCTGGAAGAACAGGGCAAGCCGCAGCTTTTGCCAGATGCCACGCATTATTATGCCATCGCGTCTTACACAGACCGGGATTTTGCCACACGCCGTCTGGTGGCACTTTTGGTACTGCCAAATCTTGAATTGACGGCTTCGCGGCAGAACGAGGCACTGGATGCGATGATCCATCAAGCGCAAACCGGTAACGCGGATGCCGCGTTTGCCCTAAGCCAGATGTATGCAGCGGGACGGCCTTTTGGCAAAGACCCGGAGGCGGTTCGCAGCTGGCTGGAAATTGCTGCCAACAGCGGTCGGGGCGATGCCGCCATCAAACTGGCGCTGACCTATATGATGCCCACCGATGGCATGGACATAGACCCGGTAAAAGCCCGTGCTGCGCTCGATCTGGCAATGGCGCAACCAGAGCCGGGCACCAAAGCCATGGCACAAACCCTTTTGGCGCGTTTGGGCGACATGCCCGCCGTTCCAATCCCAGTCAGTGAAGGACTATCAGAATGATCCCTTGCAAAATCGCAGCCCTCAGTTTGGCCCTGATCGCTGGATCCGTTCCGTTCACAGCACTGGCAGACCCCGCGTCAGACTATGAATGCTCGGCCTATGAATTTTCCACTGCGCTGCCATCAGTTGAAGGCAAGGATGGCGTGTTTTTTCGCACCTTTGCCGACTTGCGCCTACAGCACCCGATGGATCAGCGCACGATTGACCAGCTGGGTCGGCTTGCCGCCGTTCTTAAAGAAAATGGCACCACGCTGGTCTATGTAACGATCCCGGCGAAAAGCCAGGTCATGGTGGATTACCTTCCCGAACATAGCAAAGATTACGGCTTTGACCCCGAAATGGCGCAGATGATTTATAAAGATATCATCACCCGCATGTCGGCCGTTGGCATCATCGCCCCAGATGTGATGACTGCTCTACAAACCGTCAAAGGCGACGAGCGTCCGTTCTTTGGGGCCGATTTTCACTGGACCTCGCAAGGCGCGCGCGCCGCCGCTCAGGCGATTGCTGATCAGATCAAGGCAGACCCTGCCTACAGCGAACTGACACCCGGCACCTATGAAAGCAAACCGCTTGGTAAAGAAGTGGCGTTTTCCGGCATGCGGCGGTCTTTGCAGTCTTTCTGCAAGGATGCGCTGCCGCCCACACAAACCATGGCTTACAAAACCTCGTTGGTAGAAGGCGCCGCTGGTGACGGTGCTGCCTTGGATATCTTTGCAAGCTCCAGCGCTGCTGTTCCGGCTGTGCTTATCGGCACCTCGTTCTCGGATTCGCCCATCAACAACTTTGCCGGGTTTTTGACCGAATTCACCGGGCTGGATATCGTCAACTACGCCATCACCGGCGGCAACCAATTTGGTGCCATGACGTCTTATATGACATCAGATGAATTCAAGGCACAGCGACCACGGTTCCTGATCTGGGAAAACCCGATTTACAACAACCTGGCCCAATACGGATCTGAACCGGTTGAAGAATTGATCGCTGCCGCAGGCACAAGTTGCACCAATCTCCTTGCTACCACCAAGGTTGATGAATTCACCCTGTCGGCATCCATGGTTGGCATTTCAGTGCATCCAGATGATGCAATCTTTGCGGATTACGGTGAAGAAGGCGCACGTGTCGCCAGCTTCGCGTTGGAAACAACCGATGGCATCACCCGCAAATCCAAGATTGAACGGTCTTCCCGCCTGCGCGGGACAGGCAATTTCTATCTTGGGCTAAGTCCATTTCGCCACCCAGGGTTTTCCCAGGTTTCGGTGCGCTTTGACCGCCCCGTAACAGACGCCACCCAACTTAGTTTCTGCACAGGCCCTAAAGGAGATGCCTCATGACTATTTCGCACGGCTGGACCAAAGCCCTATTTTCCCTGACCCTAGGTCTGATGGTGGCAATGCCCGCCCTTGCCCAAGACGGCGGCCTTTACGAAGACGTGCCAGACCCAAATGCCAGCTTCGTACGTGTCGTTGGTGCCAACCTGACCAACGCCGTGGTCCAGAACACGGCCTTCAATGACCTGTCGTCGGGCGTTTCGGGCTATGTTGTGGTCAACCAACCTGGCGAAATTTCGATCACCGCTGGTGTTGATGAAACAAAGGTCACGGTCGAGGCAGGCAAATACTATTCCTTTGTTGTAGGAGCTGATGGTACCAAATCTTTGGTTCCAGAAAATATCTCCAGCAGCCCAGCGCAAGCCGTAGTGACCGTGTTTAACCTGTCAGACAAACCCGCGGTTGATCTTTTTGTACCCGCGGCAAGTGCCCTTGCGGTCAAAGGGGTGGCGGTCAATTCTTCGGCCTCGGTTGCGTTGAAAGCTCCGCTGACGCTGGATTTTGAAGTGCGCGATGGCGATACGGTTTTGGCATCCCTTGCCGCGGTTGATCTGCAACGTCGCGCCGGTGTTGCCATCGTTTTTCGTGGCAGCGCAGGGGCCTACACCGTAGCGATGACACCCGCCAGCCTCGCAAAATAGCACCTCTCCGGCTGGCGATCTTTACCGTTTGCCAGCCAAAACATCCAACACCCCTATGCTTGTCTAAGGAAAGGCCACGCCATGCAGATGTTCAAAATCCGTTTCAACCCGTTTGCCAAAATGATCACCACCCTTTCGGTTTTGGGGGTTTGCATTTTGATCGGGGGTTCGGCGTCTGCTGAAACTGTGACAGTGGTTTTTCAACCGCCTGAAATTGCGCGCGAACCGATTTGCGTGGCCGGTCTTGCCGATGAACAACTAGCGGCAATGTGGCAGTCCTGGGCGGGGGATGTGCTGCCTGACCGCGCACCAGATCTGATCCGGCGCGATATGAAACGCCTGATGGAGGTGGATGCAGTCAAGTGGTTTGGCACAATCGAAAAAGTCTACGCCCTGATGCCAACCGTCGATAGCCAATTTGGGCCTGACAAAGCCATGTTGGAACGCACGGCTTTGCTGATTGCAGCCGGCAGGTTAAAGGAATTAACCAACCAAAGGCTGATCGATCAGTTGCTGGCGTCAAAGCAAGGCGGCTCGCCTCGGATGTTGAACACGCTTTCTGATTATCTGATGCAGGGCGTCGGCATCAAACAAGACAAGGAAAAGGCAACGGCTATGCTTGTTGCCGCAGGTTACGGTGGCAATGCTGACGCTTTGTTGAAAATCGTCGCCTTGCAACAAGCAGGTGGTCAAGTGCCGGGCTGGGATGTGCCGCAAGATATCGCCGTGACGATGGCCTTCGGTGCTTTGGTTGGAAAACTCGACCCATTGATCTGTGACCGCGTATCGCGCATCGCGCGAGAATATATGAATGGCACAATCGTCACCCGCGATGTTGGCATGGCTGAAAAATGGTTTAAATTCGCGGCCGATCTTGGCGATAGCACGTCTGCATGGAAAGTCGCAGAAATGCATATGCGGTCAGAAGACCTTATTAAGTCCAACGATGTCTTGATCGAGTATCTCACAAAAGCAGCCAACGGTGGCTTGCCATTTGCGCAGGTAACACTTGGCCGTGCCTATGAACTTGGCGCACTGGTGCCAAAAGATATTGACCATGCGCGCGCCCTGTATGCCACATCTGCGCAATATGGCGACCGCGCAGGCGTTGTCAGAAACGCCCTGTTTTTGCAAGCGGCGGCAAAAGATGACAAGTCGAAATTGCCCGAATATCGCTTGGCCTTGGCCGAACTGGCCAAACGAAGCGATGCACCCGGATGGGCGTTTATTGGATTGGCCGAAGTGGTTTTGGAAGAAAAAGGTCGTTGGGCAGGCGAAGATCAAGCCGTTGCCCTTTTAGACAAGGCCGCCGCACTTGGCGATCCGGATGCTGCAAAGCGTTTGACGCCAATCCGGTTTCGTCATGCCAAAACGTCGGCAGAATTCTATGCAATTATCGACGAAGTCATGGAAACCGTCCACTTGCAGGGCGAGATCGACCCAATGAATGGCTTGAAAAGTGCCTTCACCTGCCGGTCCACCAATGCGCCCCAACGTGAAGAAGCCAACTATTGGGAAAACATCAGTGCTGCCACCGGAACCAAGACAGTTGAATTTTCTCCTGAAGAATTGCTGCGCTTGATCGCATCTCGTGACGTCCAGGAAATGGCACGTTTGCAAACGCAGGCGCTTTACGGCCGCCCAACTGCATTGGCCCAGTATATGGCAGTGCTAGACCGCATTGATGCACCGCCTGAACAGTTGAAATTTTGGCAAGATTATGCGCGTCGCTTTGAAAAAGTTCCGCTTTCGCGCGGGCGCCTTGAGCGAAAGTTTGCAGAAATTGGTCAAAGCATCGGTGATCCGGCGACTTATTTTCGCATGGCACTTGCCGAAGGTGACCTTGGCGCAGGCATTGAATTGGCCGAAACGCTGCTAGCAATCGATCCGCAAGCATTTGGGGCAGAAGCAACCGTTGCCCTGTTGCCGCTTGCCGCGATTGGCAATGGGACAGCCATGTTGCTTTTGCCACAAACAGACCCGGTGCAATTCCCTGACGCGCAAGCCGTCTACGATAAATATGCAAAAGTCATTGAGGACCGCGGCGACTTTGCTGCCCTAATGCTGGCCATGCCGTTCCTGGCATCGCCAGAAAAGGTTGAAGATTACAAATCCCGTGCCAAGACAGTGACCGATTGCAGCTTTGATCAGGTCATGGTGATGGCCCGCACCATGGGAGATATTGGCGATGCAGCGGCTTTTGCACAGTGGATGGATATTGCAGAGTTTCTAAGTGAAAGCGACAGTTGGCGCATGGTCAAAATGGGCGACACATTGCGCCAGTTTGGTGACGCAAAAACCGTCACTGACCAGATTGAGTTCTTTGAGGTTGGCTACAAGGCGGGCAGTATCACCGCGATTCACCGCTTGCTTGAAACTTTTTCAAAACCCGGCACACCCACTTATAACCCGGGACGATCCGCCGATTTATTTGTTGATCTGGTGGGCCGCGTTGATACAGCCGAAGTGCCGCATGTCTTGCAGCGCATCGCATCATCCCCACCCGCCATCAGTTCAGCGGTCTATGCCAAGATCAACGTTGAAGCGTTGTATCAAACATCAGCTGATGCAGGGTCTGCCGAGGCTATGCTGGAACTGGGTAAGTTGATCCGTATTCGGGCGACTTCCGCCGATGATCTGGCAACAGCGACCAACTGGATTGGCAAATCTGCCAATTTGGGGGATGTTGATGCCATGGTGGCTTATGCCGATGCGCTTGCCTTTGGCATAGGCGTTGATGCATCGCGGGAAAAGGCTTTGGTCTGGCTGGCCAAAGCGGCAGAAGCCGGAAACGCAGATGCCGCGGCAAAGGTGCGTGGCCTAACGCTGGAAGTGCAGGTTTCACAATGATAAGCTGGCAAAGAACACTGGCTATAGCGGTGCTTTTAGGGGCCAGCCCGATTGGTGCCCAAGCTGAAATAGCCGCAGCAGACCCGTTTGTTTGTTTTGCGCCAGTGCCACCTGTGACGAAGCTTTCCTATCCAAGCCGGTATAGCAAAGACAGTAAGTCACGGTCGGATTTTGATGAAAAAGCAAATGCCGCGGTGGATGCCGCCCTGAAGCCGGTGGATGATTTCATCGTGCTTTTGGCAACGGCAGCAAATAAGTCTCTGGCAGGCAATGTGGAGGAAAGTACCCTTGCCGCCGATTGCGTGATAGACCGAATTGACGCATGGGCAACCGCAGATGCGTTAAGCGCACTGGATTCAATCGGGGCGCAAATGTCTGTGCCAAGCCGGGTTGCTGGCATTGCCATTGCCTATGCACAGGCGTTGCCAAAAGCCACATCAAGTGACCGACAACCTCGCATCGAAGACTGGCTTCGCGCGCGCACGGACGACGGTATTTTGTTCTTTGACACCAAGGCCCCACCGCGCGCCAGTAGCAACAACCTGCGTGCTTGGGCCGGGTTGAATGCTGCCCAGGTTGGTTTGATCTTGAATGATGATCCGATGATCGCGTGGGCTGGGGCGTCTGTTCAACGGGTTGCCTGTACCGCTAAAGCCGACGGTAGTCTGCCAAACGAAATGTGGCGTGGAAAGTTGGCGCTGCATTACCAGATACATGCTGTCGGGCCACTTGTGTTTGCCGCGGTGATGTTGAAAGACAGGGTTCCCGACCTGCTTCATGCGTGCGACGATGCCATCATCCGTGCAGCGCAATTTGCGGTTGCGGGCGCAAAAGATCCCAAACTGGTCGAGACGATAACCGGCGAAAAGCAAAAATTTGACGCCGATCCGGCCAAACTGCGGGCTTTTGAATTTGCATGGATCACGGCCTTTCTGTCTCAGGTCGAAGACCCAAATATCCGGGAATTCGCACAAAACTTTGATGTGCTGAGCAATTCCAAACTGGGTGGCAAACAGAGCTTGGTCTGGAACTAAAGCCGTGGTTTGCCACGCCAAATATTTGTGGCTCCGCTATGGACAGCGTTGCGCGATGGTGGATAGTGCTGGGGAAGTGTCTGTTTTCAGAGGGTCCAATGCCAGCTCCACATAACCTGCTCAAGCACCGCCTTGCAAAAGGCGAGGTTTTGCATGGCTGTTGGCTTGGCATGGCTGACGCCTATGTTGCCGAAATTGCGGCAACTTGTGGCTTTGACTGGCTGCTGATCGACGGCGAACATGCGCCAAATGACATCCGGTCTTTGTCCAGCCAGTTGGCCGCGGTGATGCATAGTCCATCCTTGCCCATCATCCGGCTTCCTGATGACGACACGGCCAAAATCAAACAAGCGCTAGATATTGGTGCGCAAAGCCTGCTCATCCCGATGGTAGAAAATGCTGCCCAAGCTGAACGGATTTACCGTGCCACTCGCTATGCCCCAGAAGGGATGCGTGGCGTTGGATCATCATTGGCGCGGGCGTCCAGATTTTCGGCTATCCCCGATTATCTGACGACTGCAAACGCCGAAATCTGCCTGATCCTGCAGGTCGAAAGCCGTGCAGGGCTGGCGGCGCTTGATGATATTCTGGCCGTCAAAGGCATCGACGGCGTGTTTATCGGACCTTCCGACCTTGCGGCAGATATGGGCCATCTGGGCCAACCAGGCCACCCGGATGTCAAAACCGCTGTGCTTGATGCCTTGCGCCAGATTCGCAAAGCAGGGCTTACGGCTGGCGTTCTGTCTACCGACACGGACTACATCAACGATTGCAAAGCTGCCGGGGCAAATTTCGTGGGTATCGGAATTGATGTTACCCTTTATGCAACCGCGATGCGGTCCTTGGCGGGGGAATGGTGCAATACTTAAGCGCACACCCGCTTTCCAGCACAGGATTTGCCAATGACGACTGCCTTTACCGGGGTAAACTGCGTCCTATTCGCCCTGTTCGACGCCACAGGTCAGCTTGACCGCACTGCAATGGCTGCGCAAGTTTCCTATGTTCAAAGGGCGCGGGCTGACGGGGTGGTCGTGCTTGGCTTAGCCACCGAAGTCAGCAAACTGACCTTTCAAGAACGCTGCGACATCGTCCATTGGGCGCGGGCCGATGCACCAGACCTGCCGCTTGGCGTGTCCATCAGCGGCAATTCAGTTGCCGAACAACAGGCGCTGATCAATGTGGCCGAGGCCGCTGATGCAAACTGGCTGATCCTTCAACCGCCGCTGGCAGGCAGCTACGCCGCGACCGAATATGTGAATTTCTTTGCCGAGGTTGGGCAAGCCACAAAACTGCCTTTTGCCATTCAGAACGCGCCACAATATCTTGGGCGGTCCTTGTCGGGCGATGATATCGCGGCACTCAAAGCCCGCTGCCCCGGCTTTACTATGATCAAATCCGAAACCGGGCCGATGGATCTGGCGGCGCTTGTTGCACGCCAAGGCGATACTTTAACCGTAATGAACGGTCGCGGCGGGCTGGAGATGACCGATTGCCTGCGCGCGGGCTGCAAAGGCTTTATCGTCGCGCCCGACGTTTTGCCCGGCGTTCTGCGGTGCTGGGCTGCATGGCAATCGGGCGACATGGCAGCGGCAGAGGCCGCTTATGCCGCCTTTCTTCCCGCTGCCATCTTTGGAATGCAATCGCTGGAAACGCTGTCCTGTTACGGCAAGCGGGTGTTTGGTTTAAGGGCAGGGATCACCATCCATGACCGCGCGCCCGCGATGCGACCTGATGCTTTTGGGTTGGAAATGGCGGCACGCTGGGCCAAAACCTAAACGCGCAACGAGGTGTCCATTGCCAGAATAAGTTCTGCAAGCCGTTGCGCCACAGGGGTCAACACCATGTTGCTGCGAGTGAGCAAGCCAAACGGCGGTACTTCGATGCCTAGATCAATTGGCAGCTGCATATAGGCCGCGTCTGGCGCGCTTGCAAAGGTATCGGCCACCGCACGCGCCAAGGGTGCAATCGCGTTCGATTGCTGTAACAAGGCAAGCGTTAATAGGAACGATGCGGTGGCTAGCCGCTGCGGCGGATGTGGCATTTTGTGGTCTGACAGCCGCGCAAGCACCGCCCGGCACAAAATCGATTCCGGCCCCGGCATGATCCAATCGTAGGTCAGCAAATCAATCACCGCGATCGCCCGCCCACGATCAAGCGGATGGCCGCGCCGCACCACCAAGGTCACAGGCTCTGCCGCAATTGGCACGATATCCAGCAAATGCCGTTCCGGGCCATCGGGCAATCTGCCAATGGCAAAATCAATGCGGCCCGACAAAAGCTGTTGGCACAGAATATCAGACGTGGCGACAATCACTTCAACCGTCACCTGCGGCTGCGCCAGCCGCACCGTGCGCAGGGCGGGCAAAACCCGGTCCAACGCGGGGCCTGTTACCGCCCCGATGCGCACATGCCCTGCACCGCCCGCCACAATCTCCGCCATATCCCGGGCGGCATCGCGCAGTTCCATCTGCACGCGCTGCGCCCTGATCGCCAACGCCTCACCCACTGCGGTTAGCGTAATCCCCCGCCCCGTGCGCAGGTGCACCGGGCTGCCAACGATCTGTTCCACCTCTGCCAACAGCCGCGATGCCGCTGGTTGCGAAACCCCAACCCTGCCCGCCGCAAGCCCGATCTGCCGGGTTTCCCCCAAAGCGGCCAACAGACGCAAATGCCCCAGCTTTAATCCACGCTGGGTAAGGACATCGACGCTATTCGTGTTTGACATACCAATATCGCCATAGGTGTATTCTAAATCATCATTTGACGGATATACCAATGCATTGCAACTGTTCCGCCACAGGTTCGGGTTGGCGATGCAAATTGCTTGCCACAAATCGTCGGGCAAGCGCCGCGCCCGGACTGCGGCCATGGGAGGATACAACATGCTACTTTCAAGGCGGGCGCTTTTGGCGCTGGCAACTGCTGCGACATTGATCGGCGCCCCAAGCTTTGCCCAAGACAAAGGCACGGTCGGTATTGCGATGCCAACCAAATCATCGGCACGCTGGATTGCGGATGGCGACGCGATGGTCGCACAGTTCACTGCGGCAGGCTACGGCACCGATCTGCAATATGCCGAAGATGACATTCCAAACCAACTGGCGCAGATCGAGAACATGATCACCAAAGGGGTGAAGGTTCTGGTCATCGCGGCCATTGACGGAACCACATTATCAAACGCACTGGATAACGCCGCCGCATCCGGCATCAAGGTTATTGCTTATGACCGCCTGATCCGCGATAGCGGTTCGGTCGATTACTATGCCACCTTCGACAATTTCAAGGTCGGCGTCCTGCAGGCAAACAGCCTGGTCGAAGGGCTGAAAGCCAACTTTCCCGACACCAAACCGTGGAACATCGAACTGTTCGGCGGATCACCTGACGATAACAACGCCTTCTTTTTCTACGATGGCGCCATGTCGGTGTTGCAGCCGATGATTGACGCAGGCGATATCGTGGTCGGATCTGGCCAAATGGGTATGGACAAGGTCGGCACCCTGCGGTGGGCAGCTGATGTGGCACAATCGCGGATGGATAACCTGCTGTCGGCCAACTATTCCGACAAGGTTCTGAACGGCGTTCTGTCGCCCTATGATGGCCTGTCGATCGGCATTCTTTCGTCGGTCAAAGGCGTGGGCTACGGCACGGGTGATCTGAAGATGCCAATCGTCACCGGGCAAGATGCTGAGATTCCATCGGTTAAATCCATGATCGCGGGTGAGCAGTATTCCACCGTGTTCAAAGACACCCGCGTGCTTGCCGGTGTGACCGTGAAAATGGTTGATGCCCTGCTGTCAGGGTCCGAACCGGAGATTAACGACACAAAAACCTATGATAACGGCGTTAAAGTTGTGCCGTCTTACCTGTTGGAACCCGTTGCCGTGAACGTCTCGAACTACGAAGAGATTCTTGTAGGTTCTGGCTACTACACCGCAGATCAGATCAAGTAATCGGGTCTAAGGGTGCAGGACCGCCGCCGTCCCTATCGGTGGTGGTCCTGACGCATGCGGAGGGATGGGATGACAACGCTTTTAGAAATGCGCGGGATCAGCAAGGTTTTCCCCGGCGTGCGCGCGCTTGACCACGTCAATCTGGCGGTCGAGGCGGGCGAAATTCATGCCATTTGCGGCGAAAACGGCGCTGGCAAATCAACCTTGATGAAGGTTCTGTCAGGCGTCTATCCGCACGGGTCTTATGAAGGCGATATCATCTATGACGGTGCGCCCCTGACCTGCCGCACTATTCGCGACAGCGAAAACAAGGGCATCATCATCATCCATCAGGAATTGGCGCTGGTGCCGCTTTTGTCTATCGCCGAAAATCTGTTCTTGGGCAACGAAGTGGCCAAGAATGGCATTATCAACTGGCCCAACGCCTATCAGAAAACCGAAGAATTGTTGCGCAAGGTTGGTTTGGTTGAATCCCCCGACACAAAGGTTGAAAAACTGGGCGTCGGCAAACAGCAACTGATCGAAATTGCCAAAGCGCTGGCCAAAGACGTGCGGCTGTTGATCCTTGATGAACCCACCGCCGCGTTGCAAGAAAATGACAGCCAGAAATTGCTGGACCTGTTGTTGGAGTTAAAGGCGCAAGGTATCACCTCGATCCTGATTTCGCACAAACTGAATGAGATTTCTCGTGTCGCTGACCGCATTACCATTTTGCGCGATGGGGCAACGGTATCCACCCTGACCGCGTCAGAAATCAGTGAAGAACGCATCATTCGCGATATGGTAGGCCGCGACATGGCGCACCGATACCCCGACCGCACGCCTGATATCGGCAAGGTGCTGATGGAGGTGACAGGTTGGAACGCATGGCATCCCGACCAGAAAGACCGCCAGATGATCCGCGACGTGTCTTTCAACGTCCGCAAAGGCGAAATTGTCGGCATCGCGGGCCTGATGGGCACCGGGCGCACTGAGTTGGCGATGAGCCTGTTTGGCCATAGCTATGGGCGCAATATCTCCGGCCAAGTGAAAATCGGCGGCAAGCTGGTGGATACATCGACCGTGGCCAAGGCCATCGCGGCGGGCCTGTCTTACGTGACTGAAGATCGCAAAGCGCTTGGTCTGGTGCTGGAAGAACCTATTGTCCGCAATATCACGCTGGCCAATCTGTTTGGTGTCTCAAAGCGCGGCGTGCTGGACAAACGGCGCGAGACGCAAGTCGCCGAACGCTACCGCAAAGCCATGGCCATCCGCACACCGGGGGTGTTTCAAAAGGTCATCAACCTGTCCGGTGGCAATCAGCAAAAGGTCGTGCTGTCGAAATGGCTGTTCACTGATCCGCAAGTTCTGATCCTCGACGAGCCCACACGCGGTATCGACGTGGGCGCGAAGTTTGAGATTTATACCATCATGAACGATCTCGCCGCCCAAGGCCGGGGCGTCGTCATGATCAGCTCTGAAATGCCCGAACTACTGGGCATGTGCGACCGCATCTATGTGATGAACGAAGGCAGGATCATGGGCGAATTGACACGGGCCGAGGCCAGCCAAGAACGGATCATGGCACTTATATTGAAAAGTAGCGCCTCTCGTGACGACTTTTCCAACAACTCAGAAAAGGTCGCATAATGTCTGAAAGCAAAGGCATAGGCGCTCATTTAGGCGGCCATCTTCGCGAAAACGGCATGCTGATGGCGTTGGTTGCCATCGTCACGTTCTTCACCATTGTCGTGCGCGTAACGCTGGATGTCGATTTCCTGTCTGCC
>JACMNW010000194.1 GCA_014378345.1 Pseudorhodobacter sp.
ACAGCGTAAGCAGGGTCAAGCCCGATGGTCCGATCAGCGCTGCCACCTGCGCCAATGGCGTCTCTATCCAGACATGCCCGATCAACGCCCACGGGAACCCGGTCAGCACATAGCCCCGCGCCAGTTCCATCGCCGCCAGCGCCACTGCAAATGCCATGGCCCGCTGCCCGCGCCCCGGCATCAGCCCTGCGATCAGCCCCGCAAAACCCCAGAACAGCGCAAACCCAAAGGACACCAGCACAATCGCAAACGGCGCCATCCAGCCATAGCGCGCCACATCAATCAAGAACGGCTGCACAATCCAAGATAGCGCCAGCGCGAAATACCCGGCCCCGCCAAACAGGCCCAGCCACCCGCAACTGCCACCGCGCGTGACCATATGCATCAGTGCCGCCAAACCCAGCAGGGTGAACCACCAAAACCCCAATGGCGCCTGGCCCGAGGCCATGACCGCCCCCAGCCCAAACGCCAATCCGGCGTCGGCCCATCCCGGCCAGCCAAACCGCGCCGCCATCAGATCACCCGCATATCAGATATCAGCCGTAACGACGGTATCGCCAACCAACGGCCCCGGCAGCCGCACCCGCAGCCGCCTTATCCGGCGCGGGTCAGCCTCCAGCACCTCGAACGTGGCCCCGCTTTCATGGCCCACCACATCGCCCCGCACGGGCACCGATCCGTTGCGCAAAAAGACCAGCCCACCGATGGTGTCGATATCTTCGTCGTCATCATCCATCCGCAATCGCACGCCGATCGCCGCCTCAAATTCATCCAGCGGAGCGGTGCCCTGCACCAGAAACACGCCGGGGCTTTCCAGCTTCCACAATGCGGCCTCCGCCTCATCATGTTCATCGTCAATCTCGCCGATCACCGTCTCGATCAGATCTTCGATGGTCACCAACCCGTCAACCCCCCCATATTCATCAATCACCAACGCCATATGCACCCGGTCGCGCTGCATCTTTTGCAACAAAACCCCGATGGGCATCGACGGCGGCGCATAAAGCACGGGCCGCAGCAACGCCGAAAGGTCAAATATCACCTTCGCACCAAACCCCTGCTGCAAAGCAAAATCCTTCAGCAATACCAAGCCTTGCGGATGGTCCATATCCCCCTTGTACACCGGCAACCGCGAAAATCCGTGCTTGCGAAACATCGCAACCAGATCTTCGCGGCCAATATCCAATGGAACGGCGGCAATCCCCGCCTTGGGAATGGCCACATCATCCACCCGCAATTTGCGCAGATTGCCAATGCCCGGCAGGGTCATTGGCGCAGGTTGCGCATCGGCTATCGCCGCGGCCTCGTCGCCCGTGTCTTGCTCTGGCGGGCTGAACGCATCCAGTATTCGACCAAAAAAGCCCCTTTGCGGCGGCTCTTCACCTTCATCAGTGGACGCACTTGGTGCGCCCGCTGATCCGTCACTGCTACTGCCCATCTGTCCTTTTCCCAAAATTCACACGTCTGTAAAATATGGATCGTCCACCCCAAGGCTGGCAAGTATCCGCGCCTCAAGACCTTCCATCAATGCAGCATCCGCATCTTCTATATGATCATACCCCAGCAAATGCAAAATTCCATGAACCACCAAATGCGTCACATGATTGGGCAAAGCCTTGCCCTGCCCTGCCGCCTCAGCCGCGCAAGTGTCATAGGAAATCGCAATATCACCCAGCGCTTCAGGGTCATCCGCGTCCCCGGCCTCGGGCAATTCCGGCACCTGCCCCGGCGCATCGGCACTGCGGTTCCATGCGGGAAAGCTTAGCACATTGGTAGGCTTGCCTTTGGCTCGAAATTCGCCGTTCAACTCGGCGATCCGCGCATCATCGCAGCCCATCACGCAAAGCGCAAAGCCCTGTTCAGGCAATCCAAGTTCCGCGAACACCGCAGACGCCGCCCTTGAAGCAAGCGCCGGAAGGTTGACCCCCTCCCAGCGCGCATCTTCGATTACTGTGTCAACCAACGGCTCCATCGTCGGCCTCATACGCCTCGATGATCCGGCCCACAAGCGGATGGCGCACCACATCCTTCGCGGTGAAGTAGTTGAACGACGCACCCTTCACGTTCTTCAAAATCCGCTCGGCGTCCTGCAACCCCGATGGCGTGCCACGCGGCAAATCAACCTGAGTCCTGTCGCCGGTAATCACCATCCGGCTGCCCTCGCCCAACCGGGTGAGGAACATCTTCATCTGCATGGTGGTCGCGTTCTGTGCCTCGTCCAGCACGACAAAGGCATTCGAAAGTGTGCGCCCACGCATAAACCCCAGCGGCGCAATCTCGG
>JACMNW010000195.1 GCA_014378345.1 Pseudorhodobacter sp.
CGCGGAATTCACCGCCTCCCTGTCGGAAGAGGGAAAACTAGACCTGCGCGGCAGGCTTACCGATGCCACCCTGTGTGGCGCGGTAGAGGCGTTCGCCCATGCTAGATTTGGCTCTGACAGTGTTTATATTGCCACCAGACTAGATGCCAATCTGCCCGATGGCTGGCCGATGCGTGTCCTGGCCGGGCTTGAATCGATGGCAGAACTGGCAAGCGGTAGTCTTATCGTGCGCGCCGATACGGTGGAATTAAAAGGCAAAACCGGATCGCTGCGCGCCAAGGCCCGCATTGCGCAAATTCTGTCGGCCAAACTGGGCCAGGGCAAAACCTACAAGGTTGATGTGACGTATGTAGAAAGTCTTGATCCCGCCGCCGCTCTGCCCACCCCTGATGAATGCCGCCTTCGGATTGACGCGGCAATCAGTGTTCAGAAAATCGCCTTTACCCCCGGCTCTGCCGATCTGACCAAGGCCGCCCGAGGCACCATTGATGCGCTGGTGGCCGTGTTGACCAACTGCCCCAATATGCGCGTTGAAATTGCAGGCTACACCGATAGCCAAGGCAGCGATGAGGGCAACCGCAAGCTTAGCCAATCGCGCGCAGAAGCTGTGCTTACCGCCCTAAAGGGCCGCCGGGTTGCGGTCGATGGCTTCACCGCCGTTGGCTACGGCGAGGCCGACCCCATAGCCGATAACGTGGCCGAAGATGGCCGCGAGGCGAACCGCCGGATCGAATTCAAATTCCTCGATCTGCCTGTCGAAGAAACAACTACAGCAGGCACAGACCCTGCCCCAACCGAAGGCATTGCTGATCCAGCCGTTGATAACAGCCCTTCCCTTGCCCCAGCAAAGTCAACCCTCCGCCCAAAAACACGCCCCGAAAACAACTGACCCCAAACCGCGCATAGGCCATTAATGAACCGTTCCGAATTCGTCATCGCCACTGCCATCATCCTGTTTGCCGCCTTTGCGATGGGCTGGTTTGCCTATTGGGCGCTGCACCGCTTCACCCGCGTCGCCGGCGGCGATATGGGCGAATTGGATAACATGGCGCAGTCCCTGCACGAGGCTGAAGAAACCCGTGATCAGGCGATCATCTATCTTGAACAGCGCGAGGCGGAACTTTCCAACCACATCACCCAGACCGAGGCTGAACTGCGCGCCGCGATGGACGGCTTGCGCGATGCGCGACGAGAGGCAGAAGAAATGCGCACCTACATTGAACGGATGAACAACCAGACCTGAATGTTCGGCAGGCCAAAAACCGGAAGAAATTTCGCATAAAAAAATTTTACCCTGCTACCCGCTAAACCCCGTCCAAACACGCCGCAGTCAAATCCGATGTCGGATCAGCCAAATCATCAATCACATCAAGATGATGCGTACCCGCAGCCACCGTCCAAGCACAATCCCAATGCTCTGACAACAATCGCGCTTGCCATAAAAACGCAGGTCGCTCTTGCCCGCCAACCCACACATGCGCATCTACGCCTTTGCGTAAGCCCAACCGCGCCGGGCTTTCGCGTTCCGCCTCCGGCACTGTGATCCCCAGCTTTTCGTTCATCACCGTTTCCATCAACGGCTCCAATTCTGCGACCGGCGATATTGGCACCACGCGGGCGATCTTCGTGCGCACAGGTGCATCCTCACACCCCATTCGCGCGCTTAAATGCCCGCCCGCCGAATGCCCTGTCACCACAACAGGCCCGCCAACCATGGTCGCTGCCGCATCCACGGCACGGCCGATCTCAACTGTGATATCGCCAATGCGGGCCTGTGGCGCATGGGTGTAAGATGGCATCGCACAGGCCCACCCCCGCGCCACAGCGCCGCCCGCCAAATGCGACCAGGTTTCCCGCCCAAACGCCAGCCAATAGCCGCCATGTACATAGATCAGCAAACCTTTTGGCGTGCCCTCAGGCAGAAACAGATCAAATTTCTGCCGCTCACCTTGCCCATAAGCCAAGCCCAATCGCGCCCGCACCCCAAGCCCCGCCCGAAATTCCGCCGCCTCAGCTTCCCACTTAAGCGGATAGGTTTCCGCCCCGGCAATAAATGCCCCATTGGCATAAGCCCGGTCCATGTCCATATGGCGCTCCTTTTTTTGATCAAACACCCGGCGTTAGCCCTACCAGAACTGGACAATTCCCGTTTCACCCTGCATTGCATATGCGTCCACGAAATGGGAGGCTATCATGCTCGACTCTGCCACAGACTTGCGGTCACTTCTAAAAGATCCCGGTCTTTTGCCAAACAAGGCCTATGTCGCAGGGCAATGGGTCGATGCCGCTGATGGTGCCACCTTTGCGGTCACCAACCCTGCGCGCGGCGATGTGATTGCCACAGTGCCAGACCTGACCCGCGCCGATGCCGCCCGTGCCATTGCGAGCGCCGACGTGGCCCGCCGCGAATGGGCTGGCCGCACTGGCAAAGCCCGCGCCGCCGTCATGCGCAAATGGTTTGATCTGTGCATGGCCGCCCAAGCCGATCTTGCCACCATCCTTCCGGCTGAGATGGGCAAACCCGTGGCCGAGGCGATGGGGGAGATTGCCTACGGTTCCGCCTATAACGAATGGTTCGGCGAAGAAGCCAAACGCACCTACGGCGAAATAATCCCCGGCCACATGCCCGACAAGCGCATATCGGTGATCAAACAACCCATTGGCGTTTGTGCCTCGATCACGCCGTGGAACTTCCCCAACGCGATGCTGGCGCGCAAAGTGGCCCCGGCGCTGGCCGCTGGGTGCGGCTTTGTCGCCCGGCCTGCCGCCGAAACCCCGCTGTCCGCCATCGCCTTGGCCGTGCTGGCCGAACGCGCGGGCATCCCCGCTGGCCTCTTTTCCGTCATCACGTCAAAGCGGTCGTCCGAGATCGGCAAAGAATTCTGCGAAAACCCAGCCATCCGCAAACTGACCTTCACCGGATCGACCGAAGTTGGCCGCATTCTGCTCAAACAAGCCGCTGATCAGGTTCTGAAATGCTCGATGGAACTTGGCGGCAACGCCCCCTTCATCGTATTCGACGATGCCGATCTTGACGCGGCTGTCGAAGGCGCGATGATCTCCAAATTCCGCAATAACGGCCAAACCTGCGTCTGCGCCAACCGCATCTATGTGCAAGCCGGGGTGTACGACGCCTTCGCGGCCAAACTGGCGGTCGCCGTTGGCAAGCTGAACATCGGCGACGGCCTGACCGCTGGCACCACAACCGGCCCCTTGATCAACATGGACGCCGTCGAAAAGGTTGAAGAACACATTGCAGACGTCCTTGCAGGCGGCGGCAAAATCGTAACCGGCGGCAAACGCCACGCCCTTGGTGGCACCTTTTTCGAGCCGACCGTGGTCACCGGCGTCACACCGCAAATGATGGTCGCCAATGAAGAAACCTTCGGGCCGCTGGCGCCCTTGTTCAAATTCGACACC
>JACMNW010000196.1 GCA_014378345.1 Pseudorhodobacter sp.
GGCTGCCCTTCAACCAAAATCTCACCTTCATCCTGCCTATGCAGCCCCGACAGAATGTTGATCAGCGTGGATTTGCCAGCACCATTGTCGCCGACCAACCCCAAGGCCTGACCCGGCATCACGTCTAGCGACACGCCCTTCAGCGCATGCACGCCGGAATACCATTTGTGCAGATTGCGGACCGATATGATGGGATTATGCGACATATCAGGTGTCATTTCTCTGTCTCCACCTTCATCGCACGACCGCGTTTGCGCAGCCATGAGTTGCCGACAACCGCCAGAATGGTCAGCGCACCGACGGCAAACTTGAACCAGTTGCTGTCAACCTGTGACATCACCATGCCATTATCAATCACCCGGATCAGCACAGCCCCAATGATACCGCCGATGATTGACCCGATGCCACCCGCCAGCGCCGTGCCACCTATCACCGCCGCCGCCACTGCCTGCAATTCCAGCCCTTCGCCAATAGATGGCAAGGGCGATCCCAGCCGCAAAACTTGAAACAGCCCGGCCAGCCCGGCCAGAACCGAACAGATCATGAAGCAGGCAATTTTCACCTTGTTGGCGGGTATTCCCAACGCCTCGGCTGCGGGCAGATAGCCGCCCGTCGCGCGCACCCAATTGCCGAAATTGGTTTTTGATAGCAGCAGGCTGATCAGGATAGAAATCCCCACAAACCACAAAAACGAAGCGCGAAACAAATCGCCGGGGCCGACGTAACTTACGAACAGATGCTCAGGGATCAGGTCCATGTTAAGCCGGGGCGGAAAGCCACCCGATATCACCACCGTCAGCGACCGCGCCATGAACAGCATGCCCAGCGTGGTGATGAACGACGGGATGGCGAATTTGATCGTGATCCAGCCGTTCAGAAATCCGATAAACGCGCAGACCAGCAGCCCCAAACCAGTGGCGGGCCAGAACCCCCAACCTGCCACCATCATCACTGCCATTGTCATCGGCATCAGCGCAAACACCGATCCTACCGACAGATCAAATTCACCGCAGATCATCAGCAATGTCACACCCACCGCTACCAGCCCAACTTCGGGCAAATAACCCAGCATGCCGCGCAGGTTGTCATAGCTGAGGAACACCATGTTTGAGCGGGCTTGAAAAAAGATCACCAACAGCAGCAGCAACAAACTGGCCGCCATTTCGGGTTTTTGCAGCGATAGTTTCAATAAACGGCGCATCAAGGCGATCCTTTCAGGAAAATCCCCGGCGAAGGATTCCCGCCGGGGTACGACGACTAAGGTGCGCTTAACGCATGCCCTTTGCCGACATTTCCATGATGGCATCCACCATATCGGGCGTCACAATCCCCTGACCGGTATCAATATCAGACGGGGCAAGGCCGATAGTTTTGGCCAGATACACCTCCATCACCGGCATAAAGCCTTGCATGTAGGGTTGCTGATCAACCTGCACCTGCACATAGCCAGCTTTCATCTGTTCCAACACTTCGGGCACCAGATCGAAACCGCCCAGCAGCACCTTGCCGGGGGCAACACCCCGATCCGCCAATACGCGGGCCACCCCAGCATGCCAGAACCCGGTGTCGAAATAGGCATTTGTTTCGGGGTTCGCCAACAGATAGGCCCCAACCCGGTCGCTGACCACGGCGAGATCGGTGCCGCTATCAATACGCTCATACTTGATATCTCGGGTCGGGTTGGCGGCGATGAATTCATCCATGAAATTCATCACACCCAGCGCGCGCTGTTCAGACCAATTCTGGCCGGGGGCAGATACGCCAACCAAAACCCGGATCGGGCCTTCTGCGGGGAAATTCGCCGATTGCGCGTGGCCCAGTGATTTGCCAGCAGCAACGAAACCTTGGCCAATGAAGGCCTGCCGCGCATTGCCTGCAGCGCCTTCCAGATCATCGACGTTTGAGGCGATAACGATCACACCCGCATCGCGTGCCCGTTTGATCACATCGTCAAACGCTGCGTTATCCACGATGGATGTGATCAGCGCATCGGGCTTGCGCGCCAAAGCGGCCTCCATATTCGCCACCTGTTCCTGCACGGAGCCGTCAGTTTGAACATAGACCATCTGGCAGGTGGCTGAGACCCTGGCGCAGGCGTCTTCATAGCCTTTTTGCACCGCTTGCCAGAACGTGTTCGATGATCCCGAATGCACGGTGAACGCGATGTCCAGCGTGTCTTGGGCCAGTGCAGGCTGCCAGACCGTGGACAGCATCACGGCAATGGCCAGTCCTTTGAAGTTTTTCATTTTTTGCTCCTCCCATGAAGCGGTTAGCGGCCCAATCAGACCGTCGTTGCGTCGGACATTCTGCGCGACGTTGTAAAAGCGCGGTCCAGATCGGGATGCAGCTCCATCCCCAATCCAGGCCCCGGCGGCACGGTGATCATGCCGTTTTTAATTGTGGGCAATGCCGTGACCAGATCGCGGTACCATCCGTTGTAAAACGCCCGGACACTTTCCTGCATCAGCGCATTTGGCGCGTTCAGCGACAGATGCGTGCTGGCACACAAAACCACCGGCCCGGTGCAATCATGCGGGGCGATAGGCAAATGCCACGCCTCGGCCATCGAGGCGATCTTGCGCGCCTCTGACAGCCCGCCGCACCAGCTAAGATCCATCATCACCACGCCCGCCACGCCGGTTTCCAACAGATCGCGAAAGCCCCAGCGTGACCCGAGGGTTTCTGAGGCTGAAATCGGCGCGGTTGATACATCGGCATAGCGTTTCAGGCTGGACAGGCTGTCCATCTTGATCGGGTCTTCGTGCCAGAATGTTTGATACGGCGTCAGAGCCCGGGCGATCTGCATGGCGGGCAACAACTGCCACAGCCCATGAAATTCGACCATGATGTCCATTTTATTGCCGACAGCGCGGCGGATTTTCTCGAACGGTTCCAGCGCCTTGTCGATATCAGGGGCTGATATATACTGCCCGCGTGATTGTTCCGCCGCCCCGTCGAATGGCCAGATTTTCATCGCGGTGATGCCGTCTTCCAACAGCGAATGCGCCACTTCATCGGCGCGGTGCAGAAATCCGTTCAGATCGTCAAAGGCACTGTTCTGCCCTAGTCCAAAGTTTGCAGTCACTTGCCCCGAGGTTTTTTTGACGTAATCGCTGCCAGCACAGGTGTTGTAGGTGCGAATTTCGCGACGGGTGAAACCGCCCAACAACTGCGCAATCGGCTGGCCCGTTGCCTTGCCAAAGATATCCCACAGCGCGATATCAAATGCTGAATTACCGCGCACCTCGGCCCCGCTGGACCGAAACCCAAGATAGCCCACCAGATCACCCGACAATTTGTCGATCTCCAAAGGATCGCGCCCGATCACCCGGGGGGCAATGTAATCATGCACATGCGCTTCTACCGTGCTGGCGCCGAAAAATGTTTCACCCAGCCCGATCAATCCCGCATCGGTATGAACTTGCAGCCAAATCAGGTTTGGGCGCTCGGCAATCCGGATGGTTTCAAGTGCTGTGATTTTCATGGCTCAGGTCAGCCCGGCGGTCAGCAGGGCCCGCACGCTTTCGTCAAAATGCAGCGACATGGATGCCACCGCCTGCTGCGGATCGCTGGCCGCCACTGCGCGGGCAATGTCGACATGCGTGGCCAGCATCAGTTCGCGCGATGCAGGTGTCGGGCGGCTTTTCCAGCCAATGGGCCAGGTCTGCCGGGTAATGCCCTGAAACGCGCCGATAATCAGCGTGAACACCGGGTTGCGCGACGCCTGTGCCAGCAGCATGTGAAAGCTAAGATCCAATTCCATCAGGCGCGCTGGCTCATCAACTGCGTGGCCCATCGCCTGCGCCAGTGCCAGCAGATCGGTGGCTTCGGAATCGCTGCGACGGATCGCCGCCAGCGTGACAATCCGCGTCTCAATCGTGCGGCGCACGTCATAAATCTGTTGCACGTTGATCTGGTCGGTATGCACGCCGTGTTCGATCATCAATGACATCGCACCATGGCCAAGGGCCGCCACCGCAGCCCGCTTGCCCGTCGCAAGATCAATGATCCGCATTGCTGCCAAAGACCGGAACGCTTCGCGCACCACAGTGCGCGATACGTTCAACTCTTTTGACATGCTTGCCTCGGATGGCAAACGGTCGCCGGGCATCAGATCATTGTCGCGGATATGCCGCGAAATAGCACATATCGCGTTGCTGACCAAACCACCTGCACCCTGATTTTCCAACCGAATCCTCCACACCTGTATGACAGGTTTATAATAAACAGTTTATATGAAGGTCAAAAGTAGCCGTCAACGGATTTTGTTGGATCATCCGGACCGAGACAGGACCAATCAGATCAAGGGCGCGTCAATCGCTGGTGCAGCTCGGTAAGCCGCCTTATTTTCTGTTGTGGAAACTGCCCTGTATAATCCGATCGATCACCATGGCGCACAACAAAATAGCAAGGCCAGCCAACAACCCTTGCCCTTTGGCCGCATATTGCAGCGATTGCAGCACCACTGAACCCAGCCCCTGCGCGCCAATCAGGCTGGCGATGACCACCATCGACAGGCACATCAATATCGTCTGATTGATCCCTGCAAGGATCGACGCTTTGGCCAGCGGTAACTCCACCCCGCGCAACACCTGCCATTCGGTAGCACCGTAGGCGCGCGCTGCCTCTTTCACCTCGTCTGAAACGCCGTTCAGGCCCAGCGTGGTCAGCCTGATAACCGGCGGCATACCAAAGATCAGGGTGGCGATGATGCCCGGCGGCTTGCCGGTGCCAAAGAAGGCAATGACCGGGATCAAATAGACAAAGGCGGGCATGGTCTGCATGAAGTCCAGCACCGGCTGCGCTGCGGCGAAGGCGGTTTTTGAACGGGCAAACCAGATGCCCAGCGGGATGCCGATCAGAATGCACAGGATTGACGCCGCCCCCAGCAGGGCGACCGTCAACATCGACAATTCCCAAAATCCGAACAACCCAAGATAGGCCAACGCCGCTGCGGTGAAGATGGCCACGCGCGCGCCCGCCA
>JACMNW010000197.1 GCA_014378345.1 Pseudorhodobacter sp.
AAGCCGCTGACGTACATGTTCACACACCGCCTCGGGAGACCCAAAACTACGGGCTTCGGCAATGGATTCAAGGATAAGTGGCAGATTTCTGATAGAAACACGTTCTTCTAGCAAAAGCCGAAGAACAGACAATAGCAGATCGATCGGCACCTTTTCAGGCACAAGTTCATCCAATAATCGGCGATTTGCGTCTGCGCGGCTTTTGTCGGAAAGTGTTACGAATTCGTCCAGCAGCCTGCGCAATCCGCGCAGTGTAAGCAGGCGGGACAGGTTGATCTTCATCACTTCCAGCAAATGGGTTGCCAGCACTTCGGGCGGGGACACCACAGTCAGCCCGGCAAGTGCTGCGTCTTCTTGATCATCAGGCCTGATCCATCGCGCAGGCGCGCCGTAAACGGGCTCTTTCACATCTTCACCTTCGGGTGCTGCCACACCGGTCATCAACAAAGCAAGCACCCGGTCCGGGATCAACCTGTCGCGCACCCGCTCAACCCCTTGCAGCCTGATCCGGTAATTGCCAGGGGCCAGAGCGGCCTCATCGGTAAGCCGAATTTCAGGAAGAATAAGGCCAAAGGCACTGGCCACATGGGTGCGCATGTTTGCAATGCGGGCTTCTAGTCCCGTGGCAGGATCAAGCACCATTGCAACCAGATTGGGCGCAAATTCGATGTGAATATCATCAAAATCAAGGATATCGCCCATTTGGCGCGGGCGTGGTGCATCTGGTGTCGTAATTGGTTCAGGGGCCGTTTTATGGGTTCTTTGGTAGCCGTAGTAAGCGGCCACGGCCAATGCTACAGCCCCCAGCATAAACGGCAAAAACGGCATCCCAGGTACAATTGCAAACACAGCCATTAAAACAGCAACAGTCCCAAGCGCACCCGGATAACGGCCAAGTTGCGCAAAAAAGGAAACATCAGTTGCCCCTTTTGTGCCGCCTTTGGCCAACAACAGCGCCACGGCAACGGAAATAATAACAGCTGGAATTTGGCTTACCAGCCCATCACCTACCGTCAGAATCGCATAAGTTTCAAACGCTTGTGCAATAGGCATACCATGTAACGCGATACCCATGATCAGGCCGACAACAATGTTAAGCCCGGTAATCAGCAGGCCAGCCACTGCGTCACCTTTTACGAATTTAGACACACCATCCAGCGACCCGAAGAAATTTGTCTCTGCAAGTTCTTGCTCGCGGCGGCGTTTCGCTTCGGTATGATCAATTGCGCCGGCGGCCATGTCACTATCGATTGCAAGCTGTTTGCCCGGCATGCCGTCAAGGGCAAAGCGTGCGCCGACTTCGGCCATGCGCCCGGCACCTTTTGTGATGACAACAAAGTTGACAATCATCAGGACAAGAAAAATCACCACGCCAAGTAAGACATTGCCCCCCATGATGAAGTTGGCAAACCCTTCGATCACATGGCCAGCGGCGTCTGTTCCGGTGTGACCGTTGCCGATGATCAGTTTGGTGGACGAGACGTTTAAGGAAAGCCGCAGCATCAGCGACGTTAACAAAATTGTCGGAAATGCTGAGAAATCCAATGGCCGTTCGATAAACAGGGTGACCGTCAGCATCAAGATTGCCAAGGCAAAAGACAGGGCCAAGCCCAAATCCAAGATAAAAGCCGGCACTGGCAATATCATCATTATGATGACCGCCATTATGGCAAAGGCGAGCAGAATTGTAGGATGAAACACACTGCCAAGGCTTAGGTTCAGCCGGGTCATGGTTGATTGCCAATCAGGGGTGCAGCGCCTGAAAAAAGTGGCACCAACGAGCCGGAGTTTCCTTTTAACCCTGCTTGAAGCAATGGAAATCGGTTGCTGCGCTGGATTTGAGGGGTGGTTGTTTCTGCTTGCAGTGGTTTATCTGTCAGACTTGCCAAAATCGCATCGAACTTTGCCTGATACTTTTCAGCATAGTCTGGGGTCCGCGAATGATAGGCCGCTGCTGCCAAAGACCAATCACCTTTTTCTGCATAAAGGTCGTTCAGAAATTGCGCGGCATAGATCGCATTGCTAATCGGATCAAACATATCGATTGTTGATTTAAAGCCTTTTGAATGCCAACGATGGTTCAATTGAAAACAGCCAACGTCAAAGTTACGTAAACCCAGATCAAGCTGATCTTCAACAAAATCAATGGCTTCCTCTGGCGTTGCAAACCAGTAGCCTTGACCTGCCTGGTTAACCGACCAAGGCCAAGGCTTCAAACCGGTGTCGGTGCTTCGGCCCGTTTCAGTCAGCGTGATGGCGATGAGAACTGACAGTGGTACGCCAGTGCGTTCTGCTGCAATTTGTGCAGCAGAAACACACAGATCGGGTGCATCTTGCAGGGCGCTTGCGATCGCGGCCCCCCGATGTTGAACATCTGTACAGAAAAGTAAAAACAGACAAAGTGGAACTGCCCATGTTCTAAAGCGTGGCAGACTTGGTAGTCGCATTTTAACGATCCCGGGTTTCACCCATCACGGTGGCCCAATCGCCCCGCCTGTGATGCGCCAAGCTTAAAGACCGAATCTTTCCAATCGGTAACCATAAGTGACAATTTCCAAAATTATCGGCGCCCTCAATTCTGTGGCTGCAATACTGGAATATCTTGCAAAAGGGTCGCCAGAATTGCGCGGGCCTTTTCGCTGTCGGCGACAAGAGCGTTGCCTATTGCAAGTGGTCCTTGCAGTGGCTCCGCCGCTGCGCCCGTCGTTTCACCTACAAGTTCCGCAGCAGCTTTGAACCGTGATGCATCTGTTTTGGCCAGATATTCCCAATTCTGCGCCCAGCTTTGCGCACGAAGATCTGCTTCGGCATTACTTGCTTGTGCCCAAGCTTTTGCAGCCTCTGATGGTTTGTCCTGTTGCCAAAACGCCTGCGCGCGAAGGTCTGCTGCAGTGCTGTCGGCAAGATTGGCAATTGACGTGATTGCACCTTGGGGGTCGTCCTTTGCAAGGTAGGCTTTTGCCGCAATGAGGCGTGCCTTATCAGTAGCGGCTACATTTGGATCCCCTATCCAGGCCAGTGCTGCGTCTGGCAATCCAACGGTCAAGAGGTGATCGGCAATTTGAATACGCTGTTCTGCCGGAACGGCGGGTAATTTGGCATCAATAGGCAAGACGGCATGGTTTAGAATGGCTGTATCTGACCCTGATTTTGCCAAAAGTGCCCAAAGATCGTTTTCTACGTCTGGGGAATCTGCGACTAACATAAATGCCTGATCAAAATCGTCCGCAGACCCTAACGCGAGGATCTGCGCACGGCGCAAAGCAGGCTCAATTGGATTGCCCGACTGTTCTTTCACAAGTGCCGAAAGAGCAACGGCTGTCTTGGGGTCAATTTTCTGACCAGCCGCAAGCTGCGCATCGACCAGCGCTATCAAGGTTTCTGCTGTTGCCGGGCCTGCATTGCTGATCTCTGGTTCAAGGTCTGTCACCGCCTTAGCCGGGTTTCCGGCGGCAATATCAATGGTGGCCGACATGACCGTCACTTTTGCACCGCCCTTTGCGCCACTACGTTGCACGGCCTGACGAAGGGATCGCGCCGTTGCAACGTCGTCTATTTCTATAAATTTCGCCACCAGATCAGGACCAAGGCTTTGCCGCAAATGCCCGGGCAACGCTGAAAAGGCGCGCAGCACGGCTTCGGGTCGGGGGCTTTGTGATCGAATGAAGTGTGGCGCTGCCATAGCCGCCCATAGTGCCGCTGCGGTATCGCAAGTTTGCATTCCGATAAACGGCCCATCTGCATCTGGCATACCATCAACCAGTTTTGCCATGCTGTTCCACATGGCACGGTCTGGCGATTTTACGGAAAATTGTTCCAGTAATTGTCGGGCTTCCGCACCAAAGCCAAGATAAATCAGCAGCTTGGTTGCGTCTATAACCTCGCCCTGTTCTGGGCGGTCAAACTCACCAACCAAATGGGCGCGGCTTTCCGCAAGCTGAATTGGGATCGGCTGATCACTACCCCATTTCCCCAGATTGAGTGTGTCATCCGGAATGCACTCTGCGCCGTCCGTAAGCAAAGTCTTCGGGCGCGCGCGGAGGGTTTCAACATCAAATCCCGGCGCCTCGCCGATGTGAATGTTTGCACGAGGGCCAATCGGCAAGGCGGCCCCTGACAGGCGAGATGAAAGGCTTGGTTTGGTCATTTGAACAATGCCCTGCGCTGCGCCGTGGCTGAGTTGTAATAAAAGAGCATCTCTAAATGGGGTTAAATCATTGATGTTATGCATTATAAAAGAGTCAGCAAGTGTGATTGGTTTGGCGCTATTTTTGTTTGGCCGGGCCATCCCGGCCAGCCAATCATAGGACATAGTCGTCTTTACCTTCGGGTTTGCTTCAGCTGACAGACCAGGTCGCGACCTTGGTCTCTGGCTAGGTTTGGTTGTCAGAGGGGGAGTGTCTGCCCCATCCAAAGCTGTCTCAAAGACAGAACTTTCTGGCGGCGGGCCGTCGCGAAGATCGATCACGATGATGCCAGGTCGAAATTCGAACGGCTGGGCAAAGCAAGCACATGCAATGCCAAGACGCAGCCCTCCGGTAGCCGGGTCTGCCCAAATTGAAGCCAGGCGATCATGCCCAATCGTTGTAAACACACTTGTCAGATCAAAGCGCAGATTTTGGTCGGCAATACGCAACTCGTACCCTTCGTCCGTGCGGCCCATTTTCCAATCAAAGGCGGTCGGCAATTCCAGTACCAGACGGGTAAATCCCGGATGATCACCCGATTTTACAACAGCCGTTTGCGCAAAAGCCACTTGGCTTAACGCCATCCATATCAGAAGTGTTAAAAGCTTCATGCGGCATCCTGTTTTAACGCGCGCAATGCGGTTTCCAGATCGCCAAACGTAGGGCGCACATGGTGTGGCGTGTTTTGCCGCCCCACTTCGATACAAATATTAGGCGCATGGTTGTGCAGGTTCGCGATAAGAACCTCACGGATCAACAAGTAGAAATGTCCGTCTTCATCAATCACGGCTTTCACACGCCCGGCAAAGGGGCCGACCAGACCGTAGGCCATGAACACACCCATGAACGTGCCCACCAAAGCGCCCCCAATCATTCCGCCAAGAATTTCTGGCGGTTGATCAATCGATGCCATGGTTTTGATAACCCCCAAAACGGCCGCTACAATGCCCAATGCGGGCAGCGCATCTGCCATGGATTGCAGGGCATGGCTGGAATGAAGGGCGTGATTTTGGCTATTTTCCATCCGCTTATCAAGCACTTCTTCAACTTGATGCGGGTCGTCGTAGTTCATCGACGCCGCACGAAAAGTATCGCAGATCAGATCAACCGCTTCATGATCATGCTGAACTTTTGGGTAGCGCCCGAAAAGAGATGAGTCATGTGGATTTTCGATGTGTTCTTCAAGCCCAACCGGGTTAGTGCGCGCAATACGGATCAATTCAAACAACAGGCATAAAAGATCGCGGTAATCTGTTGGCTTCCATCTGGGGCCTTTAAAGACTTTTCCAACATCCTTGACCGTCTGTTTCACACTGGCAAAATCGTTGGACAGAAGGAACGCACCGATAGCGGACCCCGCAATCATGATCAATTCATGCGGTGCTGCCTCCAGAATGATCCCCATCTTGCCGCCGGCCACGACATAGCCACCAAACACTGTGATGAAAATAACCGCGATTCCGATAATGCCGACCATGCCTTGATCCTTAGAAATTACGCTGCCAATGCAGCTTCGCAAACCTGCGTTAAGAAACCTTCACGCTATTCCTTGGGAACCAAGGCGTTTCGACCGGCCAGCAAGACAGAAATGCCGTAAGCTGCTTTTGAAGACAGCCCGGTCATTACGGCGGCAGCTGAGTCCGGGCGCATGCGGCCCATAAACCCTGCGGCAAATTCTGGCGCCATCGTCTCAAACAAGGCAGAGGCGTCTTTTGGTTTCATCGCCTCATAGACCGCCGTCAGCCGGGCCAAATCATCCTCTGCGGCCCCATCGGCAAGTGAAAGCGTTGCTGATAATTTCGCCTCAACCGCCGCCATTTCGGCCACACGCGTCTCGATCGCATTTTCTGCCAAGGCCAAAGCAGCCATTCTATCCGCAAGTGCTGCTTCTTGGGTGGTCACTTGCTCGGCTCGCTTTCGCAATGCTTCGGCCAAGGCAATCGGGGGTTCAGGGCAGTTTAAGGGGGCAACTTCGCCACTGTTTGCGTCTGTTTCTGGCCCGCTGGCCAAAGCAGTGCCGACCCCCGCCCCCATCCGCAATGCGGCTGATGATGCGAACAACATTGCAAGCACAAACAGCGTTCCCCGGCCCGCGCGTTTGCGACGCCCCATCATTGTACGGCTTCCAAATCTTCGCGGCCAGTTCGCCTGCGAATGAAGCGCAGTTTGCGCTCTCCCTGGCCCAAATCATTTTCGGCTACTTGCGCGCTGCCGGATTCGGGCAGATCATGCAAGGACGCCATCAAAAGTTCCAGTTTCCTTGCTGCGCCTTCTGCCCTTTGGGTTAACGCATTAAGGCTGTCCGACGACGACGCCGCGATTTTTCCCGCCCTGTCCAAGGCCATTGTCATATCGTCGACTTGGGCTGATAGAACGGCGATCGCACCGCCCATGCCGGTTTCCAGCGTTGAAAATCTTTTCAACCTGGTGGCCAATACATAACAATAGATTGCTGCCCCAAACGTGCCTGCGATCATCAAGAAATCAGCGATAAGTTCCATACGGCACCTTTTTCAATTCAAGACAAATTCTGTAACCAGCAAGTCGCGCACCCTGCCTTCGCCAGTAACGATCTGGATTCGCCGCAGCATCTGGGCACGCAGGCGCACCAAGGCAGACGGGTTTTCCAGCTCGGCCACGTCAATGGCCCTTAGGTAGCTGTTCAAAACGTCCAAAATGCGTGGCTGCAGTAAAATCACGTCAGCGGAATTGGCACCTGCGACTTCCAGCTGCGCAGTAAAGCGCAAATGGCGGCTTTCCGCAGCGGCCCCAAGGGAAATAACCATCGGCTCAAGCGGCACAAAGGCGATGTCGGGAAGAGCATCAACCTCTGCCTCCGCTTCGGCGGCATGTGCATCACTTGGCCCAAAGATCATACCAGAAAACGAGGCATAAAACCCGGCGCCGCCAAATGCCAAGGCCAACACAACCCCGACGATCATCGGCAGCTTTGACTTTTTCTTCTGCGCCGTTTCTGGTGCTGCTTCTGCGTCTGCCACGGGCCAACTCCAATTATCTTGCCCGAACAGATATAGAACATAGGTCACTAACCGATTGTTAATCCCGATCCCTCAATGCTGCTGATTATGGCAGAAGCCTAGGGATCGGATTGATGTTTTGCAGAACCTAATCGCACTTTGGTCATCGTTCGATGCACGCCGCCGCATTGTGATCATTGGGGCCACTTTGGCCGTATTTCTTGCCGTAATTGGCCTTGCAAGGATGGCTGGAACACCAGGAATGGGGCTGCTTTATGCTGGCCTTGACGGTGCTGCCGCTGGCGAAGTTGTGGCAGCCCTTGATCAACGCGGTGTCACATACGAAGTACGCGGTGATTCGATTTATGTCGATGCCACACAGCGCGATAGCCTGCGCATGACATTGGCTGCCGACGGGCTGCCCGCCGCGGGTGTTGCCGGATACGAATTGCTGGATGGCTTGTCAGGTTTTGGCACCACATCCCAAATGTTCGACGCCGCCTACTGGCGCGCAAAAGAGGGCGAACTGGCGCGCACCATTTTGGCCAATCCACAAATCAAATCGGCGCGCGTTCATATCGCGCAGGCCCCCAGCCAGGTATTTCGCCGCGACCAGCGACCGACGGCCAGCGTCACCGTATCAACAACCCAAGGCAATCTGCCAATGGGTCAGGCAGACGCCCTAAAGCACCTTGTCGCTGCAGCCGTCTCGGGGATGATGCCTGAAGATGTCGCTGTTATCGACACAGTTGGTGGGCTGATTGAAAGCAGTTCAGACACCACTTTGCCGGACGGCAACGCACAGAATCGTGCCGCAGAAATTCGCGCGAATGTCGAGCGATTGTTGATCGCAAGGGTGGGCGCCAACCGCGCCGTGGTCGAGGTCGCTTTGGATCTGGTCACAGATAGTGAAACCGTGACAGAACGTCGGTTTGATCCGCAGGGCAAAGTAGCGATTTCGTCTGAGACCCAAGAGAAAACCGGATCAAGCACCGAACCCGGCGGCGCGGTGACCGTCGCATCCAACCTGCCACAGGGGGATACGTCCGCCGGTGGAAATGGCAAAAGCCAAACCTCTGAAACCAGTGAAAGACTTAACTTCGAAGTTTCTGAAACGACCCGCGAAGTGCAGCGCGTGCCGGGATCCATCCGCAAGCTAAGCGTGGCAGTTCTGGTTGATGGTCAGCAAGTTGTCGGTGCAGACGGTAATACCACGTGGACCGCGCGCACCGACGAAGAGCTTGCGACTTTGCGTGAACTTGTCGCCTCCGCCGTCGGGCTGGATGAGACGCGCGGCGATGTGCAGACGCTAAAATCATTGGCGTTTGAACCGGTGCCTGATTTGGGCACATCAGCCGACTCAAGCCTGCTGTCTGCGTTCGGGCCAATCAACATTATGACCGCTATTCAAATTGCGGCGCTGGCGCTGGTTGCATTAATTCTTGGGCTGTTCGTCGTTCGGCCCATTTTGTCGGCGCAAGCGCGTATCGTGCCCGCGCTGGGTCTGCAACCGGGGCCGCTTGCCTTACCGGGGATCGCACGTGCGCAATCTGAAGCACTGAGCGGCGAGATTGATGACGGGTCAGGCCTGCCACATTTCAAAGTGAATACCTTCGATGCGCCAGCCACGCTGAACAACGAACCTGTGGCGCGGCTTCGGCGGCTGATCGAAGAGCGTCAGGCCGAATCTGTCGAAATTCTTCGCAGCTGGATGGAAGTTGACGAGGAAAAAGTCTGATGTGCGCTTTGCGACTTGAAGTCTTCGATGTGCAAGACGCGTCGTCGACGCGTGCCACAATCGTGACTGATGCAAACCAACTCGAAGACATCCGGATGCAGGCTTATGAACAAGGCTATACCGCCGGATGGGATGATGCCGCCTCGGCGCAATCGGAAGATCAATCCCGCATACAGGCGGATTTCGCCCGCAATCTGCAAAGCCTGGGTTTTACTTTTCATGAGGCCCGTATGCATGTCTTGCGCGCTGTGCAGCCGCTTCTCAATGAAATTGTGATCTGCCTGTTGCCAGAAATGGCGCGGGAAGCGCTTGCATCGGTGGCGCTGGAAATTCTTATGCCGCTGGCAGACGAAATGGCGGATGCGCCGGTGACCCTTGTGCTTAACCCGGCATCTCGCCCGGCGGTCGAAGCCCTGTTGGAAAAAGCAACCGGCCTGCAACTGACCGTTATCGAAGAGCCGACACTTGGCGAAGGTCAGGTTTACTTGCGGCTGGGTGATGTGGAAACCCGCGTCGATCTTGACCGCGCTACCGCTGACATCGCCACCGCTGTGCGCGATTTTTTCGATCTTACAGAAAAGGACCAACGCTATGGATGACAGCAGCGACGCCAACCCGTTTTCACAAGTGCCGATTGAGATTACCATTTGTGTGGGCAAAGCGCGCCCGCTTGTGCGGGACATTTTGCGTATGGGGCGCGATGCCGTTCTTGTGCTGGACCGCAAAGTTGACGACCTGGTTGAATTGTATGTCGGTGACCGCTTGATCGCGCGTGGCGAATTACAGGAACTTGACGGCGATCAGGCGGGTCAATTGGC
>JACMNW010000198.1 GCA_014378345.1 Pseudorhodobacter sp.
GCAATGGCATGCCCCCGGACGCGGGTCATGCGCGCCCGCTATAGTGATCTTCACCGCACCACACAGGCAATGCCCAGAGATTGCGTCACCACTCATGGCCGCATCGCCACCGGCAAAATATCGCGTCCCACAGAACTTTGCGACACCACTGTATCACAATCGAAAAGCGGCTGAGTTGAACCGAACTTCGGCTCCCCCGGCAAAATGAACTGTACCGGGCTGCCATCCAGCGGCACATATCCCGTGCCGTCATCCCATTCCGACGGACCAGAAAAGAACGTGCGCCATTCCGGGCTGATGAACTCATTGCCCCGCGACTGCCGCAAGACATTGCCCTCGGTATCCGTTTCGGTAAACTCAAACTCTGTCTGCTTCAGGGTAACGCCATCAATGACAAGACTTTTGCCGGTTAGTTTATCGAACCCGCGCACCCGCGTTTGCTCGCCGGTTTCCTTGCTAAGCCCAAAGGCAAAGGTATCAATCCCGATGCCTGTCAGATCGCTGAATGACGCGGGGTCTTCGGCACCGGGATCCAGCGTTTGCTTTACCGTCGGGTTAAGATCATAGCTTTCAATCCACTGGGTTTCCGCATCAATCCGGCTTTTGAAAAACACGCCTTCCTGATCAAAATCCTGCCGCCACTGATCCCCCGGCGCGTCACCGCTGCATTTGTAATAGTTTGAAACCCGGCACTGCCGCGATTGCACGGTCAGGAATGCAGTGCAGCCCTCTGGCGGCGTAAAGGTTCCGGCAGTTGCCGGGGCGGCGATAAGTAGCGCAAAGACCAGTGTCGTTTTCATCATCATTCGTCCTCAACTTTGGTCAACACAGCTGACCGATTGAATTTTTACCAAGGCGCAGACTGCTCAAACCGTATGCACAGATAAAGCACGCAAAAAGCACGGCTAATGCCTCACTCTGCAGCCACCGCTACAGGGTGCGCCAGATAATTCAAAATCGCATCGGCAGCTTCGCGCCCATCGCGGATGGCCCACACCACAAGGCTTGCCCCGCGCACTATGTCGCCCGCTGCGTAAACCCCGGCAAGATTGGTGGCATGGCTGCGGAAATCGGCCTTGATCGTGCCCCAACGGGTGACTGCCAGTTCCGGCACGCCCCACAATGTTTGTATCGCTTCGGGTTCAAACCCCAGCGCCATGATCGCAAGGTCAGCAGGTTCGACGTAATCCGCATCTTCAATGATTTCCGGCACTTGCCTACCCGTCGCATCCGGCAGGCCCAAGCGCATTTTCTGCACCATCACGCCGTCCACCACAGCACCGCCGCTAAACCCCTTCGGCGCGGAAAGCCAAACAAATTCAACGCCTTCTTCTTCGGCATTCGCCACTTCACGCACCGACCCGGGCATGTTGGCACGATCCCGGCGATACAGGCATTTGACCGACTTTGCCCCCTGCCGCACGGCCGTTCGCACGCAATCCATTGCCGTATCGCCGCCGCCAATCACGACCACGCGCTTGCCCTGCGCATTCAACGCACCACTGTCAAATTCGGGCACGCCATCACCAAAGCTTTTCCGGTTGCTTGCTGTCAGAAAATCAAGCGCCGCGACAACGCCCATTACATCACTTCCCGGTGCGGTCAAATCCCGCGCCTTGTAAACACCCGTCGCAATCAACACGGCATGATGCGTCTCGCGAATGGCGGCAAAGCTGATGTCTTCGCCCACACGGCAATTCAGAACAAAGGCAACACCGCCCGCCTCCAACTGCGCAATGCGTTGCATAACAACGTCTTTTTCCAACTTGAAACCGGGGATGCCATAGGTCAGCAACCCACCCGCACGGTCGTAGCGGTCATACACCGTCACCTGAATGCCTTGCCTGCGCAGCACATCCGCCGCCGCCAGGCCGCCCGGCCCAGCGCCAATAATTGCCACAGACTCGGAACGTTCGGCGAAGGGCACAATCGGCTTTACCCAGCCATTTTCCCACGCAAGGTCGGTCAGATACTTTTCAACTGATCCGATCGTCACCGTACCATGACCCGAATTTTCGATCACACAATTGCCTTCGCACAAACGATCCTGCGGGCAAATGCGACCACAGATTTCGGGGAAAGTGTTGGTGGCTTGGGAAAGCTCATAAGCCTCCTGCAACCGCCCCTCGGCGGTCAGGCGCAGCCAATCGGGGATGTTGTTGTGCAGTGGGCAATGCGTCTGGCAATACGGCACGCCGCACTGGCTGCACCGCCCCGCCTGCTCGGCGGCTTTACTGGCCGCGTACTCCCGGTAAATTTCGTGGAAATCTGTATTGCGCAAATTGGGTGCACGCTTTTCAGGCATTTCCTTCGCCACAGAGACGAATTGAAGCATACGTTGCGTGGCCATAGCTGCGAAATCCTTGGAAACCCCGGGAAGTCCCTGATACGGCAATGGCAAATCAAATAAAAGACAGTACTGTTTACCTATTTTGAAGTTTCTACGCTGAGATGTTGCCAGACTGCAAGAATGAATGATATATTAGGTCACAGATGCTTACCTAAATACCTGTCAAACTCAGACAAAGCCCCTCAAGCCACATGATTCGTGGGTGTCAGGCAATGAGGCCGGTATAGGTTAGCCCCAGCAACAGCCCCCCAAACAGGATACGATAAATTGCAAAGACCGTAAAACGGTTGCTGCGGATATAGGTAAGCAACCATCTGACCACGACAAATGCCGTAAAGGTTGAAGCCACAAAAGCAATCGCCAGCGAAGTCCAATCCTCCTGCCCCGTGCCATGGCGCAACTGCCCCAGCAACTCATACCCGCTGGCCGCATACATCGTTGGAATACCTACCAGAAAAGCAAACTCAGTCGCCGCAGCCCGGTTTGATGTGCCAACAAGCATTGCCACAAAAATCGTTGCCGCAGACCGGGACGTACCCGGAAACACGCCCGCCACGATCTGCGCAAGTCCCACCGCAATTGCGACACGCAGGGTAATAGCGGTACGGTCTGGCTGTTTAGTCGCAAAATTTTCGGCAATCAGCATCCAAAAGCCGCCCAACACCAAAGCCCAGGCGATGGGCCGTACAGTATCTGGCAATGCAAACCCCAGCTTCTTGACCACCAGCCCCAAAACGGCGGTGATCAGAAAGGCAATCGTCAATTTCCCAAGATAGTCGCGGTTATCTGGTTGCCGCCACCCGACCAGCAGCCCAACAATGCGCGGCCAATAAATCAGCGTCACCGCTAAAATTGCGCCCGCCTGAATGACGATATTGTACATGTCAGACCGCGCGCCAAGCCATTGTTCTGCCAACAAAAGATGGCCGGTGCTGGAAATTGGCAAAAATTCAGTGATGCCCTCGATCACGCCCAAAACAACATCACTCAGGTAATTCACGTCAGTCCCCTCGGGTCAGATTGGAAAAAAGGTTTAAGACTTGCGCAAATTCCTGGCAGAATCCTTGATCGCGGCATATTGCCCCGATGGGCGGTACCGCCACAGATACTCTGGCAGAACGGCGGCCATGGCTGTGGGTGTAACCCCCAGATCAACCAAGCTTTTTGCGCCCGGCGCCACCACATTATCGCGGCGCAGACTGCGCACCTGATCTGCAGTGATCATGCCATTTTTGAACAAGCCAAGCGTCACGGCCTGCAAGATATCAAACCCGAACGCCATAACCCGCGCAGCAATAAACGGAATATTCAGCACCAAACGCCGCCGCTGAATAACGGCCAACATCTGGGTCATCAAATCGCGAAAACTGGCCACATCAGGCCCGCCCAATTCATAGATGCCCGATCCTTTGCCAAGTACCCCGGCAACTGCCGCCTGTGCCACATCATCCACATACACCGGCTGAAACTTTGTCGAAGCCCCCACCACTGGCAAAATCGGCCCAAGCCGCGCCATGCCCGCAAAGCGGTTGAAAAACTGATCCTCTGCTCCAAAAACCACTGACGGCCGCAGGATTGTCGCCGTTGGGAAAGCCGCTAAAACCGCCGCCTCACCCGCCGCTTTGCTTTGTGCATAAATGCTGTCACTGCCCGCATCCGCCCCGATGGCAGAGATATGGACCAGCTGCCCAACCCCAAGTTCCGCCGCCAGCCGCGCAATCCGCCCGGCACCGATGTTTTGGATAGCCTCAAAACTATTGCGCCCGCCCTTATCAAACGTACCCACACAGTTCACCACAGCATCCGCGCCCTGCATCACCGCACGCACCGAAGCGTCATCGCGAATGTTGCAAAAAATCGGCTCCACTTGCCCTACCGACCCATAGGGTTTCACAAACAACGCCTCATTCGGCCGCCGCGTGGCCACCCGTACGCGCCAACCTGCTTTCGCCATCCGCCGGGCGATATAGCGCCCAACAAAGCCCGAACCGCCATAGATCGTGACAAGCTTGCTCATCTTTCCGCTCCCTCAGGTTCAGTCTTCCCGTTGCCAGCTTCCTTAGCTTTGGCGGGCCTATGGAACAAGCCGCAATACGTCGTGGTGCAAATGCAGCATCATTTTTGATGAACCCCCAGTTGACACCGCACCCCCGCGCATTTACCTACCCTTCACGACACCGTGCCCTGGTGGCGGAATTGGTAGACGCGCTGGTTTCAGGTACCAGTGTTCACAAGACGTGGAGGTTCGAGTCCTCTCCTGGGCACCAAGTCGACTATATCAATGGGCCGCCTTCGGGCGGCCTTTTGCTTTTGCCTCCTCAGGCGTTGACCCTACCCTTGCACAGGGTTACTTCCATTCAACCCTTTGCAAGGAACACACCGTGGCCATTCACCTGTACCGCAACGATCTGCCTGATGGCCTGAAGCTTGGCCGCGTGGTGGCGATTGATACTGAAACCATGGGCCTTAACCCGCAGCGGGACAGACTTTGCTTGGTGCAACTGTCGTCTGGCGACGGCAACGCGCATCTGGTCCAGATCATGCGGGGCCAAACCTCTGCGCCAAATCTGGAAAAACTGCTGACCGATCCTGATACCATCAAACTGTTCCACTTTGGCCGCTTTGACGTAGCCGCGCTGAAAGCGGCGTTTGGCGTGACCACAGCGCCGGTCTGGTGCACCAAAATTGCGGCAAAACTGGTGCGCACCTTCACCGATCGTCACGGCCTGAAATATCTGCTGCAAGAACTGGTCGGCGTTGATGTGTCGAAACAACAGCAAACATCGGATTGGGGATCTGAATCCCTGACCGATGCGCAACGTGAATATGCGGCGTCCGATGTGCTGTATCTGCATAAACTGAAGGCCGAACTGGAAAAATGCCTGATCCGTGAAGACCGTTTGGCACTGGCGCAACGGTGTTTCGATTTCGTGCCGACACGGGCCGAGCTGGATTTGTTGGGTTGGGACGAGCCAAATGATATCTTCCACCACTGACCCGTTTGAGACGATAGCCCGCCGCGTGATCACCCGCGAAGCCGACGCGTTGACCATGCTGGCCGCCAGCATCGGCCCCAGC
>JACMNW010000199.1 GCA_014378345.1 Pseudorhodobacter sp.
CGGTTGATCTCTTCCTTTATTTTCAACTTTTGCTTTTTCATCTCGCCAATTTTCAGGGCATCTGTGGCGGGGCTGCGCTGGGCCTTGTCGACAATATCCGAAAGAGTCTCATGCTTGCGGCGCAATTCCTGCAGATGCGAAGCCATGGTCATATTCTTCCTCCTGTGATTGGGTCCAATGGCTATAGTGCACCACAAGATTTGAGTCGTGTCACCAACTCTTGCACCCAAGCCTGCACGAACTGGCGAAAATTTACTTAAACGCTGTGCTCAGATTAGCGCCATCGCGCAATATCCCTTTGGCAACAGGGGTATAGCTGTCACGGTCGGTATCATGTCCGTCACCGCCATGTAACACAAAGGGGGCCAACAGTCGAAACGCCCGCCGTCCGCCCTTTCTGGCCTGTAAAATTATGCGTAAATTAGGCTGTCCGGCGCGTGCCGCAAGTGGCAATACAGCCAATGATCCAAGCTTTCCAGTGCAGGCGATTACTGCCTCGGGCAGGCAATCGGTGGCCATGATCATTGTCAGCCAGCCGCTGGGTGCCAACCGTCTTGCCGCACAATTCACCCAATCGGCGATTGGCGTATTAACTCGCAGCGCCGCATCACGCCCGGCATTTGGCGAAGGTGTTCCGGCGTTGGAATAATAGGGTGGATTTGCAATCACGTGATCAAAGTCGCGTTTAAGGACGTTTGGTATTTGCCTTAAATCACCCACGAGCACGTCGAACTCCTTTGCGTTGCGTGCCGCATTTTGACGGGCAAGATCGGCGTAATCGGCTTGCAATTCCAATCCTGTAAGGGAAAGCCCCGGTACCCGCGCGCCAAGGCAAAGCGATGCTGTGCCCGCCCCGCAGCCCAGACCAAGCACGGATTGCCCCGGCCTCGCAGCAACGGCAGCGGCCAGCAACACCGGGTCTGTCGCAGCGCGGTAGCCATTTTTGGGCTGCCATAACTGCAACTTCCCCCCCAGAAACGCATCATCAGTCAGATCATCCGGGCTAAACATCGTTTAAAGCCCCGTCGGAATGTCATTATCCGCCAGCACGATCCGCGCGCGCCACAGATCACGTTCCAGTACCATCAGGCGCCGCGGCAAAAAGCCCGACGATCCCTCCAGCACGCTCATGTGGACGTCCAGCGGAAAGGTGGTTATATCCTCGCCTTGTAGCATCGCTGTGGCAAAGGCAATCATTGTCGGATCGGTGCTGCGCATAAGCTCTATCATGGAGTTAAACTAATGGTCCCTCATAGGGATTGTCGAGGGTGGGATAATCACGATGGGTTTGGACGAAGGCGCACAAAAACCGCATGATCAACTGGCGGCTTGGCTTGCAGATGACATGGCGGCGGTGAACCTGCTGATCCGGGATCGGATGGCCTCAAAACACGCGCCCCGAATTCCTGAGGTGACAGCACATCTGGTTGAGGCAGGCGGCAAACGCCTGCGCCCGATGCTGACCTTGGCTGCCGCACGGATGTGTGGATATGACGGCCCGTTCCATGTGCATCTGGCGGCAACGGTGGAGTTTATACACACTGCCACCCTGCTGCATGACGATGTGGTTGACGAATCCGCACGCAGGCGTGGCCGCCCCACGGCGAACCTGCTGTGGGATAATAAATCATCCGTTCTTGTTGGCGATTACCTGTTTTCGCGCAGTTTTCAGTTGATGGTGGAAACCGGCAATCTGCGGGTGTTGGATATTCTTGCCAATGCATCGGCCACGATTGCCGAAGGTGAGGTACTGCAACTGACCGCCGCCCAGGATCTGGCCACCACCGAAGAAATCTACCTGCAAGTCGTGCGGGGCAAAACCGCGGCTTTGTTTTCAGCGGCAACCGAAGTTGGTGGGATCATTGCAGGTGCCCCAGAAGCGCAGGTTGAGGCGCTGTTCACATATGGTGATGCGCTGGGGGTCGCCTTCCAAATTGTAGATGATTTGTTGGATTATGATGGCACCGATAAAGATATCGGCAAAAACACGGGCGATGATTTCCGCGAGCGCAAAGTTACCTTGCCTGTGATTCGCGCAGTGGCCAATGCCAGCCCGGAAGAACGCGCGTTTTGGGTGCGCGTCATTGAAAAAGGCGATCAACAGCCCGGTGATCTGGACCAAGCGCGCACCATAATGGCTTGCCACGGGGCCATGCAAAGCGCACGGGCCGAAGCGATGGCTTGGGCGGCAAAGGCCCGTGCCGCGCTTGTCGGACTGCCAGACCACCCGTTGCGCGCCATGCTGAATAATCTTGCCACATATGTGGTTGCCCGGATCAGCTGATCTCGGGTTGCCCCCTATGAACCGGGCCGGATTCTACCCACCATGCTGGTTTGGCGGCGCTTATTGCATCAGCCGCTTGTTTGGCAGCCCAACCAGTTTCAAACAGGCCAAAGCACGTCGCCCCAGACCCTGACATACGGGCGATCATTGCGCCGGGTTGTGCGGCAATTGCTGCCAGAACGGTATCAATAACCGGGGCGTGCGCACGTGCGGGTGCTTCCAGGTCATTGCGCTGGGTAGCCAGCCACTGGGCAAAATCTGCAACATCCGCCCATTCTGGCAAAGGGTCTGGCATGGGTTGGTTTTGTTTGGAAGCCAGCGACTTAAAAACCAAAGGTGTCGGCACTTCGACGCCCGGATTAGCCAGCACGATATGCATATCTGGCAGCTGACTTATTGCGTCTACCTTGCCGCCAATCCCCCGCATGCGCGCAGGAATGCCAGCCAAGCAAACCGGCACATCCGCCCCAAGCAATAGCACCGCCGCCGTATCTGGCAACGGCATATCCCAAAGCCGCGACAGCGCGCGCAGGGCAGCTGCCGCATTCGCAGACCCACCCCCGATGCCCGACGCCAAAGGAAGGTGTTTGTCCAGCGTCAGTACAGCGCCACGATCCACGGCCATCAACCGCGCCGCCCGCAACACCAGATTATCGTTTCCATTCGTCAGTAAATGCGACTGTGGCCCGTTAATCGTCAGGTCAACTGACGGAGCAGAGCATGCGCAAACCCAATCGCCAATGCCGCAAAACACCACCAGACTGTCCAGCAGATGATAGCCATCATCGCGCTGCCCGGTCACGTGCAGCGTCAGGTTAACTTTGGCAGGTGCAAACTCAGTTATCTGCGCTGGCAGCATCGACCGGCTTTAAAGGCGCAGCGCCTTCCTCTGTCAAAACGGTGTCAAGACCCACTTCCAGTTTGCGCTTGATACGGGCCGCATCCTTTTCTGCCGGTTTGAATGACGCCGCGCGTTGCCATTGAAACGCCGCCTCAAGTTTACGCCCGACAGACCAATACACATCGCCCAGATGGTCAGTTACCACCGCATCCACGGGTTCCAGCAAGGATGCTTTTTCCATCGGAACCACAGCCTCATCAAAACGGCCCAACCGGTAAAGCGCCCAAGCAAGACTATCCAGAATATAGCCGGACTCCGGTTCAACGGCCACTGCGCGCTTGATCATATCAAGGGCTTCATCCAAATTTTCGTTCCGGTCCAGAAACGAATAGCCAAGGTAGTTCAAAACCTGCGGTTGCTCGGGCTGCAACGCCAGCGCCTGGCGAAAATCGGCTTCGGCGCCCGCCCAATCGGCACTACGTTCTTTGCAAATGCCACGGCTGTAAAACAAAGGCCAGTGGCGGGCTTCGGGTTTGCCCAGCAAAGCAATGGCCGCGTCATAGGCCTTGACGGCATCACCGAACTTTTCCGCCCGCCGTGATGCATCGCCCAGTGCCATTTGCACGCCCATATTGCCCGGATTCCCGCGTGCAAGGCCCTGCAACACCTCTATAGAAGCCTCTTTCTTTCCGTTGGAATACAGCGCCTCAGCCCTGCCAATTTCAGCTACATAAAATGCGGGGTCGGTAGGTGCTATCATCGCATAGGCGGCTGTTGCCAGATCAGACTGGCCCTGATCTTCCAACAGGCCTGCCACCATCAACACGGCATCGGTATGGTCGGGGCGCAAATAGGCGGCAACGCGGGCATGAACCAAGGTAAAGCCCGGCTCGGCTTCGCCGCTCATCGCGGTGGCAATGCTGAAAAACACTTCGGCAATGCCGTCTTTTGCGTTGCGTGCGATGTCGAACGGCAACGTTTCGCCCGCCGCCAGCTTTGCGCGCAAAGGGTCGATGGACGGATCACCCGCGGCACCGAATGTGCGCGCCAGCAGGTCTGCCGCATCGGTGTTGCGTTCCAACTGGCTGAGAATTTCGGCATGGGCAATGACGCCGC
>JACMNW010000200.1 GCA_014378345.1 Pseudorhodobacter sp.
GGGCGCAGGGTTGGGACCCTAAACCGCGGCCTGACGACGGCGGTCTGCGCGGCCCTGGAGGTGTCGCGGGCCGCTGTGCACCGGCATCGCACGGCGCTGACGGCCCCACCTCGCCCGACAAAACCTCGGCCATCTGTCGCACGCGCCTTGCGGACACGTGAACGGGGTCAGGTGCTTGCCCACCTGCGCCTGCCCCGCTTTGCGGATCAGACCCCGACCGAGGTCTATGCCACCTTGCTGGATGACGGCATTCATCTGTGTTCGATCCGCACAATGTATCGCATCCTTGCCGCCCATGGCGAAGTGGCGGAGCGCCGCCGTCAGCGTCGCCACCCGGTCTGTCATAAGCCCGAACTGCTGGCCAAGGGCCCCAACCAAGTATGGTCTTGGGACATCACCAAACTGATGGGGCCAGTCAAATGGTCCTGCTTTTATCTCTACGTCATCCTCGACATCGGTCGCCGCCGCGTGGTGGGCTGGCGCGTCGAGCCTGCGGAAAGTGCCGATCAATTCAAAGCACTTTTCCAGAATGCCATGACAAAACATGCCGTCCCGCCCGACCAGCTGACGCTGCATGCCAATCGCGGTGCCCCCATGAAGGCCAAAGCAACGGCCCTGATGCTCCCCGATCCCGGCGTGGTCAAATCCCACAGCAGGCCGCACACCTCGAAGTAAGCGGTGCGCCAGCCCCACCTTCTGCCTGACCATGTGATCTGCGATTGGATTACCCGTGTAGTTTTCATGGGAGGCGTGAATGGGAGTTGATCGTGAGCACCATTTGGAGTCCGTCAGCCGGATGGAGGTTTTGGTCGGACCGACGGGCAAACGGCGCTGGTCGGATGCGATGAAGGGTCGGATCATTGCCGAGTCTTTGGTGACGGGCGTCACCGTCAGTTCTGTTGCGGAGCAGTATGGGCTGAAGCCCAATCATTGGTCGTCTTGGCGCGGGCTTGCGCGAACGGGCAAGCTGGTGGTTCCAGATTTTGCGGGTGCAAGCTTTGCGACGGTTGTGGTTGCGGACCGTTTGCCACCGCCACCGGTGACGTTGGATCGGATTGAGCTGATTGTTGGCGGCATCACTCTGCGGCTGGATGCGGCGACGGCGCCCGTCCGGATTGCGGAACTGGCTGCGGCGTTGCAGGTGTGCTGGTGTCCAAATACGCAGATCATCTGCCGCTTTACCGCCAAGCGCAAATCTACAGCCGCCATGGCATCGACCTCGACCGCTCAACCTTGGCGGCTTGGGTTGGCAAGGCCGCCTATGAGTTGAAGCCGGTGTGGGGTGCCCTGATTGCCGACCTGAAGCGGTCCAGAAAGCTGTTCATGGATGAAACCCGCGCCCCGGTTCTTGACCCCAAAACTGGCAAGACCAAAACCGGATACTTCTGGGCCCTTGCCCGCGATGACCGCCCTTGGGGTGGGGCAGCTCCGCCCGGCGTGGCCTTCACCTATGCGCCGGGGCGTGGCGGGCAATAGGCTGATGATATCTTGCAAGACTTCGCCGGCATCCTGCAAGTTGACGGATATGCCGGGTATAACCGTCTGGTCCAACCCGATCGGGCTGGCCCGCCCATCCAGCTTGCCTATTGCTGGGCCCATGCCTGCCGCAAACTCTTTGAAGTCGCCCGCAACAGCACCGCACCCTGCGCCGAGGACGGGCTGAAGCGCATCGCTGAACTCTACAAGATCGAAGCTGAAATCAGGGGCTTGTCGTCTGAAGCCCGCCTGGCCATCCGCCAGGACCAGTCAGCGCAGAAGATCGCGGCCTTCGAGACCTGGCTCACCCACCACCGCGCCCGCGTGTCCGCCAAATGTCCCTTGGGCGAGGCGTTGAAATATACCGCAAAATACTGGGCTGGCCTTTGCCTCTTCCTCACAGACGGTCGCATCGAAATGGACAACAACACCGTCGAGCGCACCATCCGCCCTATCGCCCTGAACCGAAAGAATGCCCTCTTCGCAGGCCATGACGCCGGTGCCGCAAACTGGGCAATCATCGCGTCCTTGGTCGAAACATGCAAGCTCAACGCCATCGAGCCGCACGCCTATCTGACGCAAACCCTCCGGGCCATCGTCAACGGCCACAAGCAAAGCTAGATCGACGCCCTGCTGCCGTGGAACTACGCCGCCAAGGCGGGATCGGAGCACCGCTTACGAATCGGCTCTTTGCAGGTCCCACATCACCCCCATCAGGCCGTCGCTATAAATCAAGTATGACATGCACAACGCAAGTCATTGATTGTAAATACTAAATATGGAAAAAAAGCCCTATCAAAACACGCGGCTGGCAAAGTTCCTTGAAGCCCGGGTGCTGAAGTTGAAATTCAAGAAGACCTAAGGCCAGATTGGTGAAAAAGCGGGCTTTGTTAACCCCAACATGATGAGCATGCTCAAAAAAATGAGCAACGAAACTGCCGATTGATCGCGTGCCAGCGCTGGCGAATGCGTTGGTGTGCGACCCTGCTTTGCTGCTGCGTCTGGCGCTTGAACAAAGTGAAGGCAGCACAGCGGCGACAGCGATCTATGACATACTTTGGCGGCCGGTTACCAAAATGAGATGACCTGGATCACCGAGATCAGGGAA
>JACMNW010000201.1 GCA_014378345.1 Pseudorhodobacter sp.
TCCTCAGCCTCAATTACATAGGCCTGGCCGAGGCGACGGCCCTGGCCGCCATCAGCCCGGTTTTGATCACCCTCGGCGCCAGTCTGTTTCTGGGCGAACCTTTGGGCCGGGCGCGCATCATCGGTGTCGGTCTGGCGATGGTCGGTGCCCTGATCGTCATCCGCCCGGGCCTCGGCGTGTTCACCACGGCCGCGTTGCTGCCCCTGGCTTGCGCGGTATTTTATGCCGCCAACATGCTGCTGACACGGCTGGTTGGCCGCCGCGAAACCCCCTGGGCCTCGATGATCTATGCCTCGGGGGCGGGGATGCTGCTGTTTTCGCTGATCCTGCCGTGGTATTGGCAGCCCATCGCGCTTCAACATATTCCGATGTTCCTGATCCTCGGCGCCTTGGGTGCGGCCGCGCAATTGCTGATCATCCGGGCCTATTCCATCGCCGAGGCGGGGGCGATGGCGCCGTTTGGCTATCTGGATATCGTCTTTGCCACCCTGTGGTCGGTTGGCGCCTTTGGCGTCTTTCCTGACAGCTATACCCTGATCGGCGCGCTTGTGATCGCCTGCGCCGGACTTTATGTCTGGCAACAAGAGGCTGGCAGACCGAAGCCTGCGATCTGAACCGGAATATCAGTGCCCAAGACATCCTCCCCCTTCTTTCTGCCGCTGGCCTTTGCGCAAAACCTGGTCGTGTCCGGGCTGATCGGATCGCTGCGCCTGCTGCCCTATGGAACCAGGGTGGCGTTCAGCGGCTGGATGATGCGAAACTGCATCGGCCCGCTGGCAGGCTACCGCGCCCGCGTGCATGACAACCTGAACTTGATCTGGCCCGACCTGCCGCCGGCGCGCGTGGCGAAACTGACCCATGACGTGCTGGACAATGTCGGGCGGACGCTGGCCGAACTGTACTCACCGCAAGAGTTCAAGGCCAATGTCGCAAACTGCACCTTGCTGGGCGCAGGGCTGAACCAGATCCTTGCAGCACAGGCGCAGGGACAGGGGGTGATCCTCGTGTCGGGCCACTTTGGCAACCATGACATCGCCCGCGCCGTCCTTGCCTCCAAAGGCATGAAGGTTGCCGCCCTGTACCGCCCGCAGCGCAATCCCTATTTCGACAAGCATTTCGCGGCGACAATCCGCGCCATCTCGGAACCTCTGTTTCCGCGCGGGCGGCGCGGTCTGGCCGATCTTGTGACCCATCTGAAAAAGGGTGGTATGCTGGGCATGCTGATCGACCAGCACATGAGAAACGGGGCGCCGCTGACCTTTCTGGGCCATCGTGCGCTGACGGCCTTGTCCGTCGCGGATCTGGCGTTGAAGTACAATTGCCTGCTGGTGCCGGTCTATGGCATCCGCCAGCCGGACGGCCTGCATTTCGACCTGTTGATCGAACCTGCCATCCCCCATTCCACCTCGGCCGAAATGACGCAAGCCCTGAACAACTCGCTGGAACGTCAGGTCCGCGCCCATCCTGGCCAGTGGTTCTGGGTCCATCGCCGCTGGAAGTGATTACTTCAGAACCGATGCCGCCAGGATCAGGCCCGGCCCCGGTTGTTGCAGAATGACCACGGCGGGATCACTGCCCACAACCGGCACTGACAGTTCAAAATCATCTTTGCCCGGCCATTCGGCCAGTTTGGTCCAGGACGTGACAATGTTGGTATAGGTGATGGTCTGGCCCGCATTTTCGCCATGTTCAATCGTGACCGTGGCCGACGGATGATAGCGCACCAGTTGCACCACCACAGGTCCGGATAGGGTCGCCTTGGCAATGGCGCGGATCATCAGAACATCGCCGACCCGCATCAGTTGCAGGCCGACCTGCGACTGCGTCATCTGATGACGACGGATATCGCCCTCGACCTTGTCGGGATCGCTGCCCTCGACCCGGTCGGTGCCTGCGACGATCATTTGCGGCGTATAGATGGTGTTGCTGCCGACGACGCGCGCATAGCCCTTTTGCCGGTCGGTATAACGGGGGTTGGCGAACTTGTCCGTCCAACCGATATAGTCCCAGTAATCGACATGCAGCGCCAAGGCGATAACGCCGGATTCCTGAGCCAGTTCCGCCAGATAGGCATCCGCAGGTGGGCAAGACGAACACCCTTGCGACGTGTACAGTTCCACCACCACGCCCGACGTGCCCTGCGCCAGAACCGGCGCGGTCATGCAGATCATCAGTCCGCACAGGGCCGTGGCAAATTGACGCATCATATGTGGGAACCTTTCTCGTACACCGCATATCTACTGAAACAACCTCCGTACCGCCAATCAAGGTTTTGCGAGCCTGCAGGCACAGATTGTTCACGCAACCGTGGCAAGTTCCGCTCAACTTGCTATTGTCGACGGAAGGCCGCGGGTCTGGATTTACGGCATACAATGGCATACAAACGACCAGACACCGACTGATTCCACGTTCCCAGGCTTTGGCCATTCCTTTCGATCAGATGAGGCACCCATGACCGTCACCGTTGGCCACGACAGCGCCAAAACCCGCACCAGCCTGACGGCCGGCGGGCAGACCCTGTCCTATTACTCGATTCCCGCCGCTGAAACCGCCGGCCTCGGCGAGTTCGCCAAACTGCCTGCCGCCCTGAAGGTCGTGCTGGAGAACATGCTGCGCTACGAGGATGGCAAGACGGTCACGCTGGACGACATCCGCGCCTTTTCCGACTGGGGCAAGATGGCCGGCAAGAACCCGCGCGAAATCGCCTATCGCCCGGCGCGGGTGCTGATGCAGGACTTTACCGGCGTTCCCGCCGTCGTCGATCTGGCCGCCATGCGCGACGGGATCATCGGTCTTGGCGGAAATCCTCAGGCAATCAATCCCTTGGCCCCGGTTGATCTGGTCATCGACCATTCCGTGATGATCGACGAATTCGGCACGCCCCGCGCCTTTCAGTTCAATGTCGACCGCGAATACGAACGCAACATGGAACGCTATGTGTTCCTGAAATGGGGGCAAAAGGCGTTCAACAATTTCCGCGTGGTGCCGCCCGGAACCGGGATTTGCCATCAGGTTAACCTTGAATATCTGGCGCAAACGGTGTGGACGGATGCTGATCAGCATGGCGTGAAGGTAGCGTATCCGGACACTCTGGTCGGCACGGATTCGCATACCACGATGGTCAACGGGCTGGCCGTTCTGGGCTGGGGCGTCGGCGGGATTGAGGCAGAGGCCGCGATGTTGGGGCAGCCGGTGTCCATGCTGATCCCCGAAGTGGTGGGGTTCAGGCTGACCGGCACGATGATTGAAGGCACCACGGCGACCGATCTGGTGCTGAAAGTGGTGCAGATGCTGCGCAAACACGGCGTGGTCAACAAATTTGTCGAATTCTGGGGTGACGGGCTGGACCGGCTGCCGCTGGCCGACCGCGCGACGATTGCCAATATGGCGCCGGAATATGGCGCGACCTGCGGCTTCTTTCCGATTGATAATGAAACGCTGCGATACTTGCGTGGCACGGGCCGGGATGAAGCCCGCGTGGCCCTGGTCGAAGCTTACGCAAAGGCCAATGGCATGTGGCGCGGGGCGGATTATGCGCCGATATATACTTCGACGCTGGAGCTGGACATGGGCACGATTGTGTCGGCAATTTCAGGGCCAAAACGGCCACAGGATTTTGTGCCTTTGACAGATGCGAAGGCTGGGTTTGCGGCGGAAATGGACGCGTCTTTCAAGCGGCCATTGGCCAAGCAAGTGGCAGTGGCGGGCGAAGACTATACGATGTCGTCGGGCAAAGTGGTGATCGCGTCGATTACATCCTGCACCAACACCTCGAATCCTTACGTGATGATCGGGGCCGGATTGGTGGCGCGCAAAGCGCGTGCGCTGGGGTTGAACAGCAAGCCTTGGGTCAAGACGTCGCTTGCACCGGGATCGCAGGTTGTTTCCGAATATCTGGAAGCGGCTGGTTTGCAGGTCGATCTTGACGCAATTGGCTTTAACTTGGTGGGCTATGGCTGCACCACTTGCATCGGCAATTCGGGGCCGTTGCAGCCCGAAATTTCGGCGGCGATCGCCGAGGGTGACTTGGTGGCAGTGTCTGTTCTGTCCGGCAACCGCAACTTTGAGGGGCGGATTTCGCCGGACGTACGCGCGAACTATCTGGCATCACCGCCGCTGGTGGTGGCCTATGCGCTGGCGGGCGATATGAATATCGACATAACGACGGAACCTTTGGGCATGGGCACCAACGGCCCGGTTTATCTGCGCGATGTTTGGCCTAGCAATGCGGAAATTGCAGAGTTGGTCGAGGCGACCGTGACGCGCGCCGCGTTTCAGAAGAAATACGCCGACGTATTCAAGGGCGACGAGAAATGGCAAGCGGTGGAGACAACCGATAGGGAAACCTATGATTGGCCGGCAGCGTCGACCTTTATCCAGAACCCGCCTTATTTTAAGGGCATGTCAAAGACGCCGGGTGTGATCAGCAATATCGACGGCGCGCGGGTGCTGGCGCTGTTGGGGGATATGATTACGACCGACCACATCAGCCCCGCTGGTTCCTTCAAGGCCGGAACTCCGGCGGGTAAGTACCTTGCAGAACATCAGGTGCCGGTATCGGAGTTCAACTCTTATGGTGCCCGTCGAGGCAACCATGAGGTGATGATGCGCGGCACTTTTGCCAACATCCGCATCAAGAATGAAATGCTTGATGGTGTGGAAGGTGGATATACACTTGGGCCAGACGGCGTGCAGACCAGCATTTATGATGCCTCGATGGCGTATCAGTCAGCGGGTGTACCGTTGGTGATTTTCGGTGGTATCGAATATGGCGCAGGGTCTTCGCGTGATTGGGCGGCCAAGGGCACGGCATTGCTGGGGGTGAAGGCAGTGATTGCCGAGTCGTTTGAGCGTATTCACAGGTCTAATCTGGTCGGCATGGGGGTAATTCCTTTTGAGTTTACCGGCGGCGATACACGAAAATCGCTCCGGTTGAAGGGCGATGAAGTGGTGGCCATTCATGGGCTTGAGGGGGCGTTGAAGCCGCTATCAACGGTGCCTTGTGTTATTACCTCGGCCGATGGCAGCAACCGCACTATCCAGATCAAGTGCCGGATCGATACGGAAATCGAGATTGAATATGTGGAACATGGCGGCGTCTTACACTATGTGCTGCGCAATCTTGCGAAGACGGCTTAAGGCGCGCAATGCAACCATAGGTAGAAACGCATTGTTTCCAAAACAAAAGGCCCGGGCGATCCGGGCCTTTTGTTCTTGTTAAGTTCCGGATGACAAGCTGATCAAATAACAACATTGATCGGAAACCCCAAATGAACCACCGCCTTTTGCCTCTGAACCCTCCCGGCCTGCCGTTTGACGGTCACTATTCAAACTTTGACTGGCAACACCTGACATATCTGTCGATGCCGCTGGTCCAAATCGGGCTTTTTGCAATTTTGATTGTGACGATGGTTCGGTTCAGCACCACGTAATGCGCCGCTATTTGGCCAAGGCGGCCTGCAAGGCGGGCAGAAAAGTCTGTTCATAATAGCTGCCAACCAAAGGGCCAACAAAGCGAAACAAGACTTTACCATCGCCTCCCACGATAAATGTTTCGGGTGGGGCGGTCACACCCCAGTCAATGGCAGAACGGCCTTGTGGATCGAACGCCAAGGCGAGAAACGGATTGCCATCCTTGGTCAAATAGGCGCTGGCATCTTTCGCGGTATCTTTAAAATTAACGCCAACGACGCGGATGCCGTCTGCCGACAGTTGTTTCAAAACCGGATGCTCTGCACGGCACGGCGGGCACCAGCTGGCCCAGAAGTTGACGAGGGTGATTTCACCAGTACTAAGGTCGGCCGCAGTTAGAAGTGGGAAATCGGCAAGCGCTGTGGTGGGCAAGGCGGGGGCCATTTGCCCAACGCGTGTTGACGGCAGATCATCAGGATTGTCGCGGATCATGCCGATGTAGAAGGTGGCGGCGAGGGCTGCGAAGATAATCGGTGGCAAGAACATCAGGACCTTAGCCATTGGGTTTGCCTTGCCTGTCTTCAACTTCGCGCAGCGCACGGCGGGTAATGGCTGCTTGCCAAAGGCTAAGCATGATCAGCGCCAAAATCAGGGCAATCGCCCCTGCATAGGACCAGAGGACGACTTGCGCATATTTTCCCAGATCCATCACGCAATCCTTTCGCGCAAAAGCAGAGCTGCAAGACGGCGCGATCTGATTTCCGTTCTGGTGCGCAAAAGAACAAGGGACAGAAACAACAAAATGAAACCCGCGATGCTGATCAGCAAGGGAATGTAGTAAATATTAGACACATGATCCTTGGCATCCATCGACAGCGACGCACCTTGGTGCAGGCCCTGATTCCAGAAATTAACGGCATACCGGCTGAGCAAAGCGAACACCGAGCCTACAATGCACAGCACCGATGTAAGGTCAGCTGCGGTATCAGGGTTATCAACAGCTTGCCAAAGCGCAAGGTAGCCAAGGTAAAACAGCGTCAGGATCAGAAACGAGGTCAGGCGCGGATCCCAAGCCCACCATGTGCCCCACATAGGCTCGCCCCATATGGCCCCCGTTAACAGCGCAATCAACGTCATCGTCAGGCCGACAGGGGCTGCGGCTTTGGCGGCGAGTGCCGACACGTGGTGGCGGCGGATCAACCAGATCAGCGAGGCTATCAGCATCATCACCCAAGCGTTTATCGCCATCATGGCAGACGGCACATGCAGGTAAATGATCTTGACGGTTGCCCCGAAATTCACGGCATCGGGAGTGAAGAAAAAGCCCCATGTCAGGCCAATGATCAGGCAAATGGCCGCAAGTGCCGAGACCCATGGCAGCACGATGCCAGAGGTTTGCATAAATTTCTTCGGATTGGCATATTCCCAGATCGACATTGGTGTTGGCTATGTCCTTATTGCGTGGTCTGCAAGGTTTAGCATGGCACGTTCACCTAAGGTTGACGCGGATTGCCGCAGCCGAGGCGATGGGCAGCAGCGCGGTGGAGCCAAGGGTAATACCTGCAAGAAATAAAAGTGGTGTGGTGGCGTCAAGGCCAAGCGCTCCCCGGCGAATCACCTCTGCCCCGAAAATCAGGGTTGGCACGTAAAGGGGCAGCACAAGAAGAGACAGTAGCAGGCCGCCGCGTTTCAGGCCGACAGTCAGGGCAGCCCCAAAGGCGCCGATGACGGATAGCGCAGGTGTACCAAGCCCGAATGCGGCGACAAGCCACGGGTAGCCGGAAGTGGGCAGGTTGAGAAGCAGGCCGAGCGCGGGGGCGATGACCGTCAACGGCAGGCCGGTGACCAGCCAATGGGCGAGGGATTTTATGACAACGACCGCCTCCAGCGGCACAGGTGCGGTAGCGAGCAGGTCTAAGGATCCATCCTCGGCATCCAGCGCGAACAAGCGGTCGAGAGACAAAAGGCAGGCAAGCAGTGCGCCGACCCAAAGGATGCCGGGGGCGATTTTGGCCAGCGTTATGGGATCCGGGCCGACCCCTAGCGGGACGAGGACCGCGACCAGCAGAAAGAACGCAAGGCCAAGGCCAAAGCCGCCACCTGCACGCATGGCTAAGGTGATATCGCGCATCAGAAGGGAGATCATGCGGTGACGCCGTCGAAGGGCGAGGGTTGCGGGGCGATGTGGTTGGCGTAGGGGGTGAGGTTTAGGTAGGTGGCCGCGGCCAAGCCAAGGTGGATGTGGCTGGCGATCAGGGCCGATCCTCCCTGCCCCAGATGGCTTGCGATCATTGCGATGAAAAGTGCTGTAGACGCGGTATCAAGCGACACTGTGGGTTCATCCATCAGCCAGATCGGGCGCCCGGTGACAAGCAGGCGGGCAAGGCCTAAGCGGCGTTTTTGGCCAGCTGACAGGCTGGTGGCAGGGCGGGATCGCAGGGCGGTTAGCTGGATGGCGGCCAGTGCGGGGCTGATGTTTTGGGTCCCGAAAATCGCGGCCCAGAAGGTTAGGTTTTCGCCGACCGTCAGCGTGGGTTTGATGCCGTCAGCATGGGCGGCGTAGGCGATGCTATCGGCGGGTGCTGCGATTTGGCCTGATTGCGGCGGTTGCAGACCTGCAATGGTGCGCAGAAGGGTGGTTTTGCCGATGCCGTTGGGGCCTTGCAGGACGAGAATTTGGCCAGGTTTCACGACAAAACTTACGCCATCAAGGACGCATAGCCCCCCGCGTGTGCAGCCCAAATTGGTGACGGTTAGGGTCATCCTGCGGGTGTAGCGCATCTTGCCAGCTGCGGGAAGATCACACTGGCAGCAGGGCCGCGGCGATGCGCCGCCCTTCGGACAACAGCACGGTGTAGGTGCGGGCGGCGGCGGGGGAATTCATCGCTTCGACCCCGATTCCAACGGATTCGAGCGTTTCGCGAAACGCGGCGGGGACATGGGCAATATCAGCACCCATGCCGATGAATAGAACGTCGATTTTGCCAGCCAATTCAAGCGGTGCAGCGGTGTCGTCAAAGCCGCCCCACGCGCCAGCACCCCATGGGGTGATCAGGCAGGGGCCGTGCAATACCTTGCCGTCGATGCGAAAAAAGCCGGGGCCGTAGCCGTCTATCGGTTTGGCAAGATCATAGGTGATTTCGGTCAGGCGCATGGCATCACGCGTCTATATTGGCGAAATCCGTTCCCGCCTTGCCGTCTTTCTTTGGCTTTTCGCTGCGGTCCAGACCAAGGATCAACACAATGTTCTTGGCCACATAAACCGACGAATAGGTGCCCAGCACCACGCCCATGAAAATGGCAAAACTAAAGCCGCGGATCACATCGCCACCAAACACCAGCATCGACCCAACCGCGATCAACGTGGTGATCGAAGTCATCAAGGTGCGGCTTAGGGTTTCGTTGACCGACAGGTTCATCACGTCTTTCAGTGGCATTTTTTTGTATTTGATCAGGTTTTCACGCAATCTGTCGAACACCACCACGGTATCATTGATCGAATAGCCCAGAATAGTCAGCAATGCCGCGATGATGGTCAGATCAAACTTGATCTGGAACAGGGCGAAAATGCCGATGGTGATGAACACGTCATGCAACAGCGCCAACACGCCGCCAAGCGCGAACTGCCATTCAAAGCGCAGCCAGATATACATGGCAATGCCGACGCTGGTGATGGCGACGGCAAGGATAGATGAATAGACCAGTTCGTTTGATACTTTTGGTCCCACTGATTCGACTGAAGGAAAGTTTATGGCGGGGTCCATTGCCGTTAGTGTGGCCTTGACCTTATCCAGCGTTTCGGGGCTTACCGCCTCATGCCCGTCAAGTGCCGCAATCCGCACCATAGCGACGTGCTGATCATCACGGAAGGAAGGATCGAACACTTCGTTGATCGAGACATCGCCGAGATCAAGCCCTTCAAGGGTTTTGCGGTACGCGCCCACATCCACCACTTTTGTGGATTCGGTCCGGATCGTGGTGCCGCCTTGAAAGTCGATCCCGAAATTCAGGCCCATGGTACCCCATAGGATGAAGGCCAGCACCATAAGCGCCATCGAGCCGCCAAAGGTGATCCACTGCCAGCGGAAAAAGTCGATACTGGTTTTTTCGGGGGCCAA
>JACMNW010000202.1 GCA_014378345.1 Pseudorhodobacter sp.
AACGGCGTCAACATGACCAAACTTGAAAGCTATATGATCGGCGGTTCCTTCACCGCGACCGAGTTTTATGCCGATATCGAGGGCCACCCGGAGGATGCAAATGTGCGTCTGGCCTTGGAAGAATTGGCTTATTTCACATCCGCATTTGATGTGCTTGGTGTCTACCCGGCAGATCGGCAGCGCTAGCAAAATCGCGACAGCGCGGAAAGCGGACAAGACCCTATATGCCCAGTACCCTATATTCCCAGTGACTTGCGATAGCGGGTCTCTATTTCGGTGCAAAACTGCGCCACGCGTTCGGCAAACCGACGATTGAACCGGGCCTTTGCAAGGCGCATCGATTGCAAAATCAACCGCGCGCCGATGGTTCTTGGTTGTAAATCCACGGTGACACTTAGCCGGGTTCTGCGCGCGGCCAACGCCATAAGATCTATGCCAGCCTGGGCTTCGATCGTGGCCCCTATGCCAGAAAATCCAAGCATTGACGGAGTTTCCAGTTCCATCAACCGCAACGCAACCCGCCGATCCTTGCCACGATAGGCAAACTTGATCATCCACGAAAGCCCCGGCCCTTTGGCGGTCAGTTTATCGGTGCGGGCAACCTCTGCCCCGCGCCGCAATGCCGCGCGTTCCCAGGCCTGAAAATCAGTCAGCGCGTCAAACACAAAGGCAGCAGGTGCCTCGATATCCTGACGGGAAGTTAGTTTCATTTGCTCCGGCCTTCCCGATTGGTCACCAGATGCTTGGTCTTACCGCCCCTACTGGTGGCGCTAATCCAGCCTGTCTGCCAGCCAGTTTGCAAGCAAGAAATGCGCAATGGACCCGCTGCGCGACGCTTTGATCACAGGATGTTCCCCCGCCATAACACCCACCATATCTTCGCGGCTAATCCATAGGGCCGCTTCCAGCTCTGCCGGGTCTATCACAATGGCCGATGATATCGCATCAGCCGCGCAGCCAATCATCAAAGAGGCCGGAAATGGCCATGGCTGACTGGCCAAATACCGCACTTCGCCAACCCTGATACCGGTTTCTTCGGCCACTTCACGGCGAACTGCGGCCTCTATCGTCTCGCCCGGTTCCACAAAGCCCGCCAACAGCGAATACATCCCTGCAGGCCAGGCGGCGGACCGGCCCAACAAAACCTGATTGCCTTGGGTGACCAGCATGATCACCACCGGGTCTGTACGCGGAAAATGCTGGGCATTGCAGACCGGGCATCCCCGCTGCCAGCCCGCGTTTCGCATAACCGATGCTGCACCACAGGCCGAACAAAACGCATGGCTGCGATGCCAATTCAACACCGCTTTCGCCATCGCGGCCAATTCTGCATCCCGTGCAGACAGCTGCACCATAGTCGCCCGCAAGTCCATAAAGACATGATCCGTTGGTAAATCAGGATGCGTTTGTTCTGAAAAATCAAGGAAGCTCACGCCAGCCGCTTGTGCGTCGTCCGCCGGTTGCCACGACGATATATCAGCGGCAAAGCGCGCAATATCCTGATCCATCCCTAAAAACAGAAAATCGTTGCCGCTCTTTGCCAAAACTGGATGATCCCCTGACACCCAGGCCAAGCGGTTGCCGCTTACGACCAAAGGTTTGCCACGCCACAGCACCAGCACCTGCCCGCGCGCCAGCAGGGCAGAAATTGCACCCGCATCGCCACGCAGATGCGCCGCGCGATCAAGCCCGGATCCACCAAAAGTTACCGTTTCCGCATGCTTCATATGATCTACCTGCCCAAGCCCACGCGCCCGTCTTGCCACGCCCTACGGCAACTGGCAAAGCCCAACCGCACCGACGCTAAATTGCAACCCTTCCGCGAATTTAAATGGCGCGCTCGCCTCATGGCTATTGTGGGCTGGTATCCTGACATATGACAGACCTGCTGCCCTTCGGTGAAAGGCAGGCACCGTCTGTGAAAATTTGTCATTAGGCCAAAAACATTGAAATCTAACAGGACCCATGTTCAACCGGTTGGACCAACTGGCAAAACACAACGGCCACCAAGGCAATTAAAGCCCGCGCCTGTGGCACATGTTCATCTGCGTTTGCTTGCAACCTCTGACCTACACGTAAATATTATGCCGTTTGATTATTACGCCGGCACGGTTTCAAATGGGCTTGGCCTTGCGCGCACAGCCAGCTTGATTTCTGCCGCGCGCGCCGAGGCTAAGAATTGCCTTTTGTTTGACAATGGTGATTTTTTAAATGGCAGCCCTTTGGGTGACTATATCGCCCAATCGCGCGGGTTAGAGGGTGGCCAAATTCACCCGATGATCGCTGCGATGAACCATCTGGGATATGACGCAGCAACATTGGGAAATCATGAGTTTAATTATGGGCTGGAGTTTCTGACCAAATCACTTGCTGATGCAAACTTTCCGGTAGTTGCCGCAAACGTCTATCGCAAGACGGACCTCACGCCCGGCCAAACGCTTGTCCCACCCTATGTGATGCTGCACCGCAGGGTCGCAGATACCAAAGGCAATCTGCACCCCATAAAAATTGGTGTTATCGGCTTCACACCGCCCCAGATCATGTTTTGGGATCATCAACACCTCGTTGGCAAGCTGACCACCCAAGACATCGTTGACGCAGCAAATGTTTTCGTCCCGCGGATGCTGCAGGAGGGTGCGGATCTGATTGTCGCCCTATCGCATTCAGGCATCGGGCAAGGTCTGGCATCACCGGCAATGGAACATGCCTCCACCGCCCTTGCGCGGATCACGGGCATTGATGCGCTGGTTGCCGGTCACGTGCATCTGGTGTTTCCATCGCCTGATTTCGCGCACACGAAAGACGTTGACCCTGATCTGGGCACCCTTTGCGGAAAACCTGCGGTAATGCCCGGGTTTCATGGCTCGCATCTTGGCATCATTGACCTTGGTCTGTCATATGATGGCGCGGCATTTAAAATCATGCATCACACATCAAATGTACGCGCTATCCTGCAGCGTGACGCCGATGGCCGCGAAAGTGCCTTGGTCGAAAGTCAGCAGGCGTTGGTGGATCTGATTTCGCCAGCGCACCGTGAGACACTGGAATGGGCAAACCGGCCGATCGGTTATACGGACGTGCCGTTACACAGCTTTTTTGCGCTGTTGACCGAAGCTCCCGCCCTGCAAATTGTTGCAGCAGCGCAGGCCCTTCATGTTGAAGCCATGCTTGCGCCAACGCCGTTTGCCGGCCTGCCAATCTTAACCTCGGTAGCCCCTTTCAAAGCGGGCGGGCGGGGTGGTCCGGAAAACTACACCGACGTGCCTGCCGGGAATGTAATGCTGCGCAATGCGGCAGACCTGTACAGCTATCCCAACGCCAGCGCGGCCCTGCGTATGACGGGGGCAGAAATCGCGGATTGGCTGGAACATGCAGTCGGCATATTCAATCAGATTTCACCCAAAAGCCAAGATACCGCCCTGATCAATCCCGAATTCGCCAGTTTCAATTTCGAGATGATTTTCGGTCTGCGTTTCGTGATTGACCTTAGCAAGCCGCCAAAGTTTGATCTGCGCGGTTCAGTGATTAACCCGGAAAGTCAGCGTATCATCGGGCTGACCTATCACGATGCTCCCCTGAAACCTTTGGATGTTTTTGCAGTTGGAACAAATAGTTACCGGATTTCCGCTACAAGTGGCGTTCAGCATCCCTATAATAACGAGGTTCTGTTTCAATCGCCGCTAAGCAATTTCGATGTTGTTCTGCGCTATTTTTCCACCCCTCAAAACATCATTTTTGGCCCAACCAACAATCGGCGTTTTTCGGCAATGCCCGGAACAACGGTCACTTTTGATACCTCACCCAAAGCGCAGGCGCATCTGTCAGACCTGGCACCACTGGTGATTGAGCCCATCGGCCTTTTGCCAAACGGATTCATGCGCTTTCGCTTGCATCTGTGATCGGTTATCAGCATGGCAAAAAAGGGGAAGCCTGTGTTTGACGCGGTATTGTTTGATCTTGATGGCACGTTGATCGATACGGAAAGATTGGCGATGACCGCGACTGTCGCCGCTTTTGGGGCGATGGGATTTGATGCTGATCTTGCGTTTTTGCACCAACTGGTTGGGAAAGACATGCCCACCGGCGACCAGCTTATCGCGACACAGTATCCATTTTTAGATTTGGCAGAGCTTGGCCGCAGGGTCGCCGCAGCGATGGATCTCGAACTTTTGGCTGGCATGCCACTGAAAGCCGGCGTGCATGATCTGCTCTCGCAAATTCCGCATCCCAAGGCGATTGTCACTTCGTCCAGCCGCAATAGGGCAATCGAAAAAGTGGGCCAAGCCGGGCTTTCTGCACATTTCGTTCAGCTGATCACGCTTGACGATGTAACCCGCGCCAAGCCGGCACCAGACGCCTATCTGTTGGCGGCGGCGTTGCTTGGTGTATCACCGGCGCGGTGCCTTGTGTTCGAGGATAGCGAGATTGGCGGAGAGGCCGCACATGCGGCAGGAATGTACGTGGTACAAGTGCCGGATATGGTGCCATCGCAGGGCCGTTTCGCCCATCATCTGGCCGATGATCTGCTAAGCGGTGCCCGCGCAGCGGGGCTGATCTAAAGTGCGATCACTTGTGTTGGGTCAAACAGATAGGGGGCCACGATGCCACAGGTATCGGCAAGCGGTAAAAGTGTATCTGGCACATCGAGCCCTATCACGGATTTCATAAATTCTGCGCGGGCCGCACAGCGCGCCGCAACTGCCGGATAAAGCGCCACCAAATCTGCGCGCAGGTTTGCATCCGCAATCACATAGCCATCTTCCATTCGGGTTGATCCCCAAACGGGGTGCCCCGGTATAACATCGCATTGCATGGCCATGCCTGATGCAAGAGGTTCCGTTGACCCCTCATAAATCGGCGATGACATCCATTCATCAAGGCCGATCAGATGGCCGGGGTTCAGATACACGCCAAACGTCTCAAACGGCAACAGTGCACGCATCCGCGCCCAAACCTCGCCCCCCGAAACACCGGGCCGCATCATTGAAAACCACTGCGACAAAGCCTCAACATAGGGTCCGGCAAACCCATCCAGATACCCCCGCGCCGCCTCTGGCAGATCATCGGCAGACCGCGCGAGCCACCCGGCCCGGCAGATGTTCGATCCCCAATGGCAGATGTTAAACCCAATCTGCTGGCCCAAGGACAAAATCTCGCCAGTCGGCCCTGATAACCCCTGCGCCGCCCGCGCGCCCGTGGCAAAGGTCGAATGGCACCCCATCGGCAAGCCGCCAACGCCTGCGCCCTGATACGCCTCAAAATCCGTCATGCCCTCCCGAAAGCCAAACACCATCCGCCGCAACGCCGCCGCCGCCATATGGTTCGAAAACTCCAACCGCACAATTTCGGCCGCATCCACCCGCGCGCGCAAGCCATGCCCCGGATGCATCATCACATCGGTCGCGTTTTCGACCCGCCCCGCAATCCGCCGCAACGGATCGGCCAGAAACGCCGGAATATCCAGCGCCGTTGCCGGATCGTCCACCTCGCCCGCCTCAAACCACTTCCAGCCAATCGCGCCCAGTTTGCATCCCGCAGGCACAGCCTCGGCCAACCAATCCGCCAACCGCCGACCGTCGCGCGGTTGTGATATCAAAGACAGGCTCGCGCAGTGCCCCGTCTGAATATCCCCCGCCTGAACCAAAGGCGAAATTCCGGTGTAAGGCAGGCATTCATTGCCAGCCAGCAGCAGTGCATCGCCCGGCGTGACGATCAGCACCGCTTCTTCGAATCGCGGGTCAAACCCGGTCAGCCATTGCAAATTCGCCGCATGTTCGCGGTCGCCGTAGACCACCGCCGCGCCATGCCCCCGCGCCGCAATCGCATGCCGAAACGCCGCCAGCCGCGCGCGCATCTCGTCCAACGTCAACGCAGGCGGCAGGTCAGGCACGCCGAAATCAGGCCAATCAATCTGGATCAATCGCGCAGCCATGTGAACCTCCGGTTTCCCACGTCACAAAGCTACGCTATAGAATGCCACCCCACTTGCGCATTAGCGACACCGCGATTATATCGATAATCGAGAGGTTGGCGCGGGCAGGTGCCTCGCCAACCCGGTCAGGTCCGGAAGGAAGCAGCCGCAACGAGACCCACTTGGGTCGTGATCAGCCTCTCACCTAAACTTCTAGGGACAACAGCCGATGGATGGAATATCGAGCCTTTGGCCCCGGCTTTGACAGACAATCATTCCCAGAACACGGAACACGACAGCATTGGCTGGTCTGATTTCTTCGCCGATCAACTTACCCCCGAAGACGCCGCCTTTGCCCCCATGCGCGTGGCCACCGTTCACCGATCCCGCCTGACCGCCAATTTTGACGCAGACTCAATCCGCCTTAACCTGCCTACCCACGCCAAAACGACCGATTTCGCTGTCGGCGATTGGGTATTGGCGGACCCGGAAACTCACATCCTGCATCGCCGTCTTGCCCCCAGAACCCTGTTGGAACGCCGGGTTGAGGGCAGCCACGCCCCGCAACTGATCGCCGCAAATGTCGATACCCTGTTCATCGTTACCTCCTGCAATGCTGATTTCAACCCTGCGCGGTTGGAGCGGTATTTAGCTTTGGTCAACGAGGCAGGCATTGATCCGGTTATCGTGCTGACCAAGGCCGATACCGTGGCAGACGCCGCAGATTACATCGCACAGGCGGAAGCCTTGCAACGCGGCCTTGTCGCCGTATCGTTGAACGCCAAATCACCGGATGCGGTGCAAACCTTGGCCCCATGGTGCTCGCCCGGCCATACTGTCGCGCTCATCGGCTCCTCCGGTGTCGGCAAATCGACCCTACTAAACACTCTCGTAGGCCCCGACCAAGACGCCCCGCAAGCCACGGGCGGTATTCGCGAAACCGATGCCAAGGGTCGCCACACCACCACCTCCCGCTCGCTGCACGCTATCCCCGGCGGCGCTTGGGTGATTGATACCCCCGGCATGCGGACTTTGCATGTGTCTGATCTGGCCTCCGGCATAGACAGCCTGTTTTCTGAAATTACCGAACTTGCACCGCACTGCCGCTTTCGCGATTGCACCCACCAGCACGAACCCGGTTGCGCCGTGCAAGCCGCCATCAAAGCCGGCACTCTGGATGCCGCCCGCCTTGATCGCTGGCGCAAATTGCTGGATGAAAACCGCACCAACACCCCCGTGCAAACCGGCGCGCGCGGCAATAAATCCGTCTCCACTTGGGCGAAGAAACGCTAACTTGCCCTTATGGGTTTACCCCCCGCCACCCCCAGCCTAATCTGCAAATTCCGAATCCCATGAGGATACATGTCCGACCCAACCACCCCAGCCTACCAAGTCTTGGCCCGGAAATACCGGCCAGAAACCTTTGCCGATCTGGTCGGCCAAGAGGCGATGGTGCGCACGCTCAAAAACGCATTTGCCGCAGACCGCATCGCACAAGCCTTCATCATGACCGGTATTCGCGGCACGGGTAAAACCACCACTGCCCGGATCATCGCCAAGGGCCTGAATTGCATCGGCCCTGATGGCAAGGGCAGCCCAACAACAGAACCGTGTGGCAAATGCCAGCCCTGTATCGGCATCGCCGAAGGCCGCCATGTCGATGTCATCGAAATGGACGGCGCATCGCAGACGAAAATCGACGATATCCGCAGCAATATTCTGGAAAGCGTGCATTACGCCCCTGCCTCTGCCCGCTACAAAGTCTACATCATCGACGAAGTGCATATGCTATCGACCTCTGCCTTCAACGCGCTGTTGAAAACGCTGGAAGAACCGCCGCCGCATGTGAAATTCATCTTCGCCACCACCGAAATTCGTAAAGTTCCGGTCACTGTGCTGTCGCGCTGCCAACGCTTCGATCTGAAAAGGATCGAGCCGGAAGTGATGATGGCACTGCTGCATAAAATCGCCACGGCGGAAGGCGCGAAAATTACCCAAGGGGCGATGGCCCTGATCACCCGCGCCGCCGAAGGCTCCGCCCGAGATGCCACCTCACTACTGGATCAATCCATCTCCCATGGCGCAGGGGAAACCACCGCCGACCAAATTCGCGCCATGCTGGGGCTTGCCGACCGGGGCCGCGTGCTGGATCTGTTCGATCTGATCATGCAGGGCGACGCCGCAGGTGCACTGTCCGAACTTTCCGCGCAATACGCCGACGGTGCCGATCCGATGGCCGTTCTGCGCGATCTGGCCGAAATTACCCATTGGATTTCGGTCATCAAGATCACGCCGGAAACCGCCGAAGACCCGACCACGCCGCCAGATGAACGGGCGCGCGGGCTGGATATGGCCAGCCGCCTTGCCATGCGGATGCTGTCCCGGATGTGGCAAATGCTGCTGAAATCGCTGGAGGAAGTGGCCCTTGCCCCCAACGCCATGATGGCCGCTGAAATGGCTGTCATTCGCCTTACCCATGTGGCCGACCTGCCCGATCCCGAAACCCTGATCAAACGCCTGCAAAGCCAAGCCCAGCCCGGCACCCCTTCTGGCGGGGGCGGTGGCAACATGTCCCCCAGCCCGGCGCCGCGCATGATGGCCCCCGCACGCGGCCCCTCAAACGCGCCGTCCATGTCCGGTGCGGTGCAAGCCGTGGCTTTGGCAACCAACCAACTGGCCACCTACATCACCTTCGATCAGGTCGTCGCCCTGATCCGCACCAAGCGCGATGTGCAACTGCTGGTCGAGGTGGAAACCACTCTGCGCCTCGCCCGTTTCTCGCCCGGCCGTATCGAATTTCAACCCACACCCACCGCCGCCCCTGATCTCGCCTCCCGGCTGTCGCAACGCTTGGCAAGCTGGACGGGCGCGCGTTGGGCGGTATCCGTCGTCAATGAAGGCGGTGCTGCCACGATTGCCGAAGCGCGCGATAAAGACCGCACCAACGCCGAAAATGAAGCCGCAACCATCCCCATGGTTCAGGCCGTAATGGCAGCGTTTCCGGGGGCGAAGATCATCGAAATTCGCACACCGCAGGCGATGGAAGCTTTGGCCGCGATTGAGGCATTGCCTGCCATGGATGATGATTTTGACCCGTTTGAAGATGACTGAAAGGACAATGCGATGTTGAAAGGTTTGGGCGGTCTGGGCGACATGGCCGCCATGATGAAGGCAGCGCAGGATTTGCAGGGCAAGATGGCCAGCCTGCAGGATGATCTGGGACGCATCGTGGTCATCGGCGAATCCGGCGGCGGGCTGGTCAAGGCGCGCGCCACTGCAAAGGGCGATCTGACGGGGCTGGATATTGATCCGTCGATCTTTGTGGCTTCGGAAAAAGAGATTGTCGAAGACCTGATCCTCGCCGCCATCAAAGATGCGCAGGCAAAAGCGGCGGTGCGCAACGGGCAAGAAATGAGCAAACTGACCGAAGGTCTGGGCCTGCCACCGGGTATGAAACTGCCGTTCTGATGCGAAACGCGCCCCCCGATATTG
>JACMNW010000019.1 GCA_014378345.1 Pseudorhodobacter sp.
ATCTTGATCGCGGATGAGCCGACAACGGCCTTGGATGTGACCATTCAGGCGGAAATTCTGGATTTGATGGCGGGGTTGCAAGCGCGGCTTGGCATGGCGATGGTGTTCATCACCCATGATTTGAACGTGGTGCGCCGGATTGCAAGCCGCGTTTGCGTGATGCGCAGGGGCGAGGTGGTGGAACAGGGGCCGACAGCGGAAATTTTTGCCAATCCGCAGCATGAATATACTAAGGCTTTGATAAATGCCGAACCGTCAGGGCGCAAAGACCCGGTGGCGGCTGGTACACCCGTGGTGCTGGAAGCGCGCAAGGTGGGGGTGACGTTTACGCTTGGTGGCGGGTTTTTGGGCCGCCCGAAGCGCGAATTGCATGCGGTGGATGGGCTGTCTTTGACCCTGCGCCAAGGGCAAACCATCGGCGTTGTGGGCGAATCCGGATCGGGCAAATCTACGCTGGCGCGGGCGGTATTGCGGCTGTTGCCCAGCACGGGCGCAATCAGTTTTGAAGGCCGCGATATTGCGGCGCTGGACCGCGATGCGATGCGCCCTTTGCGCCGCCAGTTGCAGATTGTGATGCAGGATCCGTTTGGATCGCTTTCCCCGCGCATGACGGCGGGGCAGATTGTGACCGAAGGCTTGCTGGTGCATGAACCCGGCATTTCCACCCGCCAGCGCGATATGCGCGCGGTGCAGGCGCTGGAGGAAGTGCAATTAGACCCCGCCTTGCGCAACCGCTATCCGCATGAATTTTCCGGCGGTCAACGCCAGCGTATTGCGATCGCACGGGCGATTATTCTAAAGCCGCACCTTGTGGTGCTGGATGAGCCGACGTCGGCACTGGACCGGCAGGTGCAAAAGCAAATCGTCGATTTGCTGCGTGATTTGCAGCGGGCGAACGGCTTGTCCTATCTTTTCATCAGCCACGATCTGGCCGTGGTGCGCGCGATGGCCGACCATATCATCGTGATGAAAGATGGCCGTATGGTCGAAGAAGGCACGCCTGATCAGGTGCTGGACAACCCGCAGCAGGCGTATACACAAAGGTTGATGGCGGCGGCATTTGCGACCTGAAAGTGACCCATGGACCTGATTGATACCCACCAACACCTGATTATGCGGGGCAAAATCGGCTACGCGTGGACAGAAGGGGTGCCTGCGCTGGCGGAGGGCGATTTCACGGTTGCGGATTATGTAGGGCTGACCGCCGGGCGCGGCGTGACGGGCACCCTGTTCATGGAAACCGGGGTGGACGATACCGATTACCAGACCGAGGCGCGGGTGGTGGCGGAACTGGTGGGTGCGCACGGAATGCTGGGGCAGATTGCCTCTTGCAGGCCGGAGGATGACGCAGGGTTTGACGGCTGGTTGGACGAATGCAACGCCCTGCAGGTGGTCGGCTTTCGCCGTATTTTGCATGAAATGTCGGATGATGTATCTCAGATGCCCACTTTCCGGCGCAATCTGGCAAAAATTGGTGCGCGGGGGCTGCCGTTTGATCTGTGCTTTCTGGCGCGGCAACTTCCCATTGCCCGTGCGCTGGCGATGGCGTGTGACAATCAAGTTCTGGTGCTGGATCATTGCGGCGTGCCCGATATTGCGGGCGGCGCGTTTGACGACTGGGCGCAAGGGATCACGGCGATTGCCGCCCTGCCGCATGTTCATTGCAAGCTGTCGGGCATCACGCGCTATTGCGCGCCGGGCACGGCGTCTGTGGCGGTGTTACAGCCATGGGTCGATCATGTGATTGCCAGTTTTGGGCCAGAGCGCATTTTGTGGGGCGGTGATTGGCCGGTGGTCAATCTGGGCGCAGGATTGCCCGCGTGGATTGATATGACACGGGAATTGCTGGCGGGGCTTTCGGGGTCTGAACAGGCGGCAATCGGGCAAGGCACGGCGCGGCGGGTATACGGGCTGGCGTGATCAGTCGCAGAACAGGGCGGCAAAGGGTTCGGGCAGACGGAATTCCGCCAGCGCCTTGGCGCGACCCTCGGCTGACATTTTGCGCGCGGTTTTCTCGACAATTTTCAACAGGTGGTCGGGGTCTTTGTCAGCCGCGAAATCGGCAAAGTAATAGCGCAGAAAGGCAAAGCAGATCACGTCTTCAAGGGCCTGCACATCTGCATCGCGCTTGATGCCTTCTTTGCGCAACAGCACGCCGACCCGGTCGGCATCGGTCTCCGGATAGCCCGCATACAGCATGATCTGGCCCACCCGTGCGGCATGGCGGCGGGCCTGTTCGCGCCGCCAATCCAGATAGCCCGGCAATCCATCCGGATAATCGGTGCGCGGCAAGAGCCAGCGTTCGATGTGTTGGCCGCGTGCTGCGATTTTCAGAATATCGGAGGCGTCCGGGAACAGCGGGGCAACTTCGGCGGTCATGCGATGGCCGTATAGCAGGGCGGCGGGTTGGCCGTTCTCCAGCGTTGGGTCGGCGGCATTCGCGGCATCTATGGCGGCAAAGGCGCGGCTCAAACGGTCTGACATCGCGGCTTCCTTTGCAAATTAACCCGTGCAGTTTGGCGCAAGCTCCCGCGCTGTCAAGCCGGTGGATTTTCTGAAATCCACGCATGATCGGGGTGCGCGATGAAGCGCCATTTGCGCAAAGGGCCTGCCATCACGTTCAGATAATACATTTCATAGCCATAAGGCGCGCCAACCGGGTGGTGGCCGCGCGGAACCAGTACCACGTCGCCATCTGACACCGCCATGGTTTCATCAAGCGTGCCATCCTCGGTAAATACCCGCTGGATGCCATACCCCTGTGCGGGGTTCAGGCGGTGGTAATAGGTTTCTTCCAGATAGGTGCTGTTTGGGTAATCATCGACATCGTGCCTATGCGGCGGGTAAGACGACCAATGGCCGTGGGGGGTGAACACCTCGGTTACCAGCAAGCTATCCGCAACATCGCGGCCTTCCATGGCGATGTTGTTGATGTGGCGCAGGTTGGTGCCCGTGCCGCGAGGTTCCAGAGTGATGCCTTCAGGCCCGATACGGGCGGCGGGATGGCCACCATGACCGGGGGCCAGACACACCGCCAGCACGCAATCTGTCGTGGCGGTGGCGTGCCAATCGCTACCGGGGGGCAGGTAAAGGCAATGCGGCGGGGTGCGCGCGAACACCGACATGCGGTCACCCATTTCACCCCAGTTGGTGCCAGCGCCTGTGATTTCGGCGCGGCCTTCGACCAACACGATAATCGCTTCATTGTCGCCCGTCGTGTTGGCGGCACTTTCGCCTTTGGCCAAACGGTACAGCGCGAAGCCGACATAGATCCATCCGGCAGATTTTGGCGTAATATCATGCACAAGGCCCGACGTGCCGGAGGGTTTGCGTAACAGTTGGGTCATGGGTTTTGCCCTGTGATTTGGCGCAGCGCGCTATTCCAGATAGTCATACACAACCTCTCCCAGACCCAGTGTCAAATCGGCGATGAAATGAATGGCACTTACGACTTCCAGCACCGGCAGGCGCGCCACATCGGCCATCACGTGGCGAAACAGCTGCAAATCGGCAGGGGCAGACCACGCGCCTTTCACTGTAATGTCCTGCAAATGATAGCGGACCAATTCGCAAATGCGCGGCGTGCCGTCCACATGCGGGATGATTTTGACCAGAAAGTTCGGCTCGGCCAACGCCTTGGCGACCGGGGCGGTATCCAGAATTTGGTGCTTGTAGCCCATGGTTGCCACGGCACACAGGGTTGATCCGTAGTGCAACTTTCCAACGATCACATCGCCTTCGTGGGTAAGCACCGGGTTTGCCAGCTTTTTGGGAAAGCCCCAGATTTCACGCCCGCCCGCAATGGGGGCATCATCATCCAGATACATCGAATGCACGTAACTGCCGGGCTTGCCCTGATAGGTAACCGGGATCACTTGGCCAGATTCGGTATAATCGCCAAATCCGGTGGAATCCGGCATACGGATAAATTCGTATTTCACCAAAGGCTCAACCATTTCCAGCGGCTCTGGCAGTATGGCGGCCAAGGCAGCAGGATCAGTGCGGTAAGTGATGATCACATATTCGCGGTTGATAAACCGGTACGGCCCGGGCGGATAGGATGGGTTGGTCAGCGGCATGGCATAGGCTTTGCGGACTGTATCGGCCTTCATCGGGGGTATCCTTTGAGTTGATGGCGACAGCAGGGGGCCTGTAAAATCGTATTGGCGGGGCAACTGACTTAGCGCTTTGGTTTTGCCTCATATTTCACCCGTGCCGCGCGCACTTCGGGGCGCACCGATACTTCTGGCACCGCCACATCCCACCACGTGCCGCCATACGGGGTGGATGGATAGGGATCAGTATCAATCACCACAACAAACGGGCCGGGGGCGGTTTTGGCTTGCGCCAACGCAA
>JACMNW010000020.1 GCA_014378345.1 Pseudorhodobacter sp.
CAGATCGGTGATTTATGGCCTGCCGATGCTGTTTGCCGGTGTCGTAGGGTTCCACCTATCGCTCACGGATCCATCCGCGAACGGCGTCTATTATGCATTTCTTTCCGCGCTTGGAATTTGGGGCTGGATCGAACTGGCGTTCCTGTCGGGTGCCATCACCGGGCCAAATGCCAAACTCTGCCCGCCAAATACCGCCCCTTGGCACCGCTTTAGGCGCGCTGTTGGAACCATCGCCTATCACGAAGCGCTGCTGGTAAGCGCGTTGTTCCTGATTGCCTATGCGTCGGTTGGCCAACCAAACCATTTCGCGTGGCTGACCTTTGCCGTGCTGTTTTTTGCCCGCCTGTCGGCCAAACTGAACTTGTTTCTGGGCGTCCCGCGCATCAACGTCGAATTCCTGCCACGTCCCCTGGCGCATTTGGCCAGCCATTTTCGCTATTCCAAGATGAACGCGTTTTTCCCCATTGCCGTGACTATGCTTACCTTTGCAGCTGCCTGCTGGATAGAACGGGCCATTTCCGCCCCAACAGATGCGCGACAAATAGGCTTTGTCCTGCTGTCGGCCTTGACCTTGCTGGCACTTCTTGAGCATTGGTTTATGGTGTTGCCGCTGCCTGACCAAAAACTATGGCATTGGATGATGCCCGCGCAAAAGACCAAACCTGCAAAAGCCACTCCTTTGTTGGACAGCCTGAAAGAGAATAGAAATGGACTTTGACACCCTGTTTCAATCCCAGCTTGACGCACTGAAAGCCGATGGAAACTACAGGATTTTTGCCGATCTGGAACGCGTCCGCGGATCATTTCCAAAAGCGGCAAGCCATTCAGGCGGATCGAAATCAGACGTGACCGTGTGGTGCTCGAACGACTATCTCGGCATGGGCCAGCACCCCGATGTCATTGCTGCCATGGTTGATACCGTGCAAGCCTGCGGCACGGGCGCAGGCGGCACACGCAACATTTCCGGCAACACGCATCACCATCTGATGCTAGAGGCCGAATTGGCCGATTTGCATGGCAAAGAAGGCGCGCTGTTGTTCACCTCTGGCTATGTGTCGAACTGGGCGGCGCTTAGCACGCTTGGATCACGCATTCCAAACGCGGTGATTTTGTCAGATGCGGGCAATCATGCGTCGATGATTGAAGGTATCCGCCATTCCCGCGCCGACAAGGCGCTGTGGAAGCACAATGATTGGCGCGATCTGGACCGCAAGTTGCATGCCGTGGGTGACCGCCCCAAGATCGTGGCGTTCGAGTCCGTTTATTCCATGGATGGCGATATTGCCCCAATCCGCGAAATTGTCGAAGTGTGCGAAGCACATGGTGCGATGTCCTATATTGACGAAGTGCACGCGGTTGGCATGTACGGCCCGCGCGGCGGTGGCGTGTCGGAACGCGAAGGTCTGGCGCACCGGATTGACCTGATCGAAGGCACCCTTGGCAAAGCTTACGGCGTGGTCGGAGGCTATATCACCGGGTCGGCCACGCTTTGCGATTTCATCCGCAGCTTTGCCTCCGGGTTCATCTTTACCACCGCCCTGCCCCCGGCAGTTGCAGCGGCGGGGGCGGCCTCGATCCGCCATCTGAAATCTTCAGATGTTGAACGTCTGGCCCCGCGTGACCGCGTCGCCCAACTGCGCGCGAAACTTGACGCAGCCGGAATTCCGCATATGCACAACGATAGCCACATTATCCCGGTGATGATTGGCGATCCGGTAAAATGCCGTCAGATCAGCGATATTTTGATGCAGGATTGGGGCATTTATGTGCAGCCGATCAACTACCCCACCGTGCCCAAGGGCACCGAGCGTTTGCGCATCACCCCCGGCCCCTTGCACAGCGACGCCGATATTGATGCACTGGTAATGGCCTTGGGCTCGCTATGGCAGCGCTGTGCTCTGGCGCGGAATGTGGCTGTGGCATAACCGACCTGCGCGTTGAGGGGTCGGGAGAAGAAAATTTTTATACGAAAAATCTTCGGGTTGCGAAAAGATTTCGTGCGAAAATTTTTCGCCTCCCCACACTGATACAGGCCCGTTTTACCGCCCTCAAACCCTAAAAAAACGGTTGAGAGAAATTCATAACCCGTTGATGGCACGGAAACGCTGCATGATGATAATCGCCGTGGCTATGCCCCATGGTGCGGCCATGGCCGTATGCGCCGCCTTTCGGTGGAAAACGCTTCCATCCGGTGCTTCGCGGTCGCCCCATCTGGCGCAACATCTCCTCCAGCACATGATCTTGCCGGATCAGCAATCGCGGGGGTTAAATCTGGCAGGGCGTTTGGCGATTGCCGATATGCCACACCCGTGGTTCCCAATCGCCCGTCACCACCAGAGTAAACACGCACTGTAACCAAGCGTTTGCGTCGCAGAGCCGCTCGTCATAGCAAAGCACTACATGATCAAACGCAGCGCCCTAAGTGCCAGCGCGACGCAGAGTGTGGGCAGAAGACAGATCAGACACGGCATTATTCCTTGCTGGGTTTAGCGATTCTTTAACGATCTGCAGACAAGGCTAAAGCAACCGCTACGCTATTGGAGCCAACATGCACAGCCTTAGCCCCGCCGACGAACTGGCCGATCTGCGCGCAGATATTGCCCGCCTGAAACTGCTGGAAGCGGCGTTGCGGGCCAAAATTCTGGCCTGCCCTGATGCGCAGTCGATTGGCCGTTGGCACCGAATTGAGGTGATTGAAACTAAAGCGCGGGTGTTTGACAACAAACTTCTGCCTGCCGCAATTCGCGACTATCCCCGGTTCTACCGCGACCGCGTGACCCAGGTAGTGCGCTGTTTGCCGGTGGAGGCAATACGCCCCGGTTGGCCCATTCAAAGGGATAGCCGTTTTGGACAGGGGCAAGCGGTTCATTGACGCCTCAATACAGGAAATAGCGCTGCGCCAGCGGAAGCCCTGCCGCGGGCACGCAGGTTAGCACCTTGCCGCTGGCGCGCACGACATAGGTCTCAGCGTCCACCTGAATCACAGGGCGGGCATTGTTCAGCCGCATATCGGCCTTGCCAATGCCGCGTGTGCCCTGCACGGCCAGCGTGGTTTTTCGCAAGCCTTAAACGCCCCGCCATACCGCCATCTTGTGCAGCCTCACTGACGGAAATTACCGTACTCGACGCTAAGGCTCCGACCATCGGCCGTGTGTAAACCGGCTGCGGCGTCGGGATGGATGCGTTCGGATCGCCCATCTGCGCCACCATGATCTTGCCGTTGATCAGCAGCCGGATGCAGCGCATCATCAATCTGCCGGGGCACTATGAAATGGATATGCGCATCCGTGCCGCCCGCCGTCATAATGCGCCCTCGCCTGCAATAATTTCGGTCCCCGGCCCGACAATCATATCGTTGCCAGATTGCGTGTCGGGGTTGCCAGCCTTACCAATTTTCGCGATCCGCCCATTACGCAGGCCGACATCTGCGTCATAACTTCCGGTTTAATCCACGACCAGCGCATGGTGATCACCGGATCCATCGCACCCTGTGCCCGCGTGATCTGGCTTTGCCCCACACCAGCGCGAATGACCTTGCCGCCGCCAATCTTCACCTCGTCGCCAAAGGTGATAAAATCCCGCTCCACCTGAATGATGCGATCAGTATCGCCAATCCGCACGCGGTCGCCCTTGGTGGGGCCGAACAAGGCGGCACAGGTGGCGCGGGAAATGGGTGTTGGTATGGTAGATCCTATTTGGTGGGTGCGCCCAAGCCGCGTTTGGCAAGGCGGGCGGTATTGGCGCGGGTTTTGGCGCGCACCGGTTTTATGCCAGCCAAGGCAATCTTTGCGGGGCTGTGGCCTGCCAGCATGGCGCGGGTCATAGCGGCACCTGATGCCATCGCGGCATCAGTTTTTTCTCGCACCATGCGATCATTCTCACCGGAGGTGACGCGCCACAGGCCGCCCATGCCCATCATGCGCATGGCGATGACCATGTTCGCCTCGGCCAGCATCATGCTGCTTTGCACAGCAAGGCGCATCGCCTCATTCGGGGTGGGGAAGTGTTTCATTGATGTCTCCTTAGGGTGACAGCGCACCCATCACTTGTGAATTGAACCCGTAAACATGGCGAGTGCCGCCATATGGCACCAGCCGCACCTCGCGGGTTCAGCCGGGCTCAAACCGAACGGCTGTGCCCGCAGCAGTATAAAGCCGCATCCCCCGCGCAAGTTCCCGATCGACTCGCAATCCGGGGTTTGTCTCAGAAAAGTGATAGTGGCGGCCAAAATGCACGGGCGGGTTGCCGGTATTTGCCACCATCAGGGTAACAGTGGTAAGACCGTTGCTCAGGATGATGTCGCCATCTTCAGGAAAAATTTCGCCGGGGATGATGACGCGCCTAACTTACAGGGCGGTGAATGGTGACAAGTTTGGTACCATTGGGAAACGTGGCCGCGACCTGAATGGAATGGATCATTTCGGGAATGCCCGACATGCATTGATCTGCCGCGATCACATGGCCGCCCGCATTTGTCAAATCGGCGACAGTGCGGCCATCGCGCGCGCGCAACCACAGCCTCAAGTGCCAAGCAGCCTGCATGTCCGACAAGGTCAATCGTAGTGCGCCTTGCCAGGGCGCTTGCGTCAAACAAAATCGTCTCTTGCGGCAGCCAATCCAGCCAGCCGCCCGTCCCAAAAGCCAGATTTCCAGTAACTTGGGCCAGTTCACCGCCAGCCCGACAGGCGCGGTCCGCGGTTTTGTGGTTACGGCCTTCACAGCCGCCCCAAGTGACAGGTTGAACGACAGCGTATCGCCCCCGGTCACCCCCCCCCACGCGTGCACACACACCTCCCCAATCGGCCCGGCA
>JACMNW010000203.1 GCA_014378345.1 Pseudorhodobacter sp.
GTGCCAACATTGCCCTGACCGTCTGTGATCGTGACCTTGCCATCTGTGGATTTGATCGTGAACTCACAACCACCAACGGTGGTTACTTTGTGTGCGCCACCGTCAGCTTCAACCATGCCCATAATATCGGTAGACATCGCATTGCCAGCAATGACATGGCAGGTCAGGATCTTGACCAGCATATCTTTGTTTTCTGGCTTCAACAGGGTTTCAACTGTGCCGGCTGGCAGTTTTGCAAAAGCTTCATTCGTTGGGGCAAGCACAGTGAACGGACCAGCGCCGGACAGCGTTTCAACAAGGCCAGCGGCCTTAACAGCGGCAACCAACGTGGTGTGATCAGCCGAGTTAACTGCGTTTTCGATGATGTTCTTATCTTCAAACATTGCAGCGCCACCCACTTTTGGGTTTTCAGCAAAAGCGGCGCCCGCAAACAGGGCTACAGCGGCGGTCAGGGTTGCGAAACGAAATGTCTTGGTCATTTGGATTTATCCTTTGTTGCCGGGCAAAGCTTTTCTTTGCCCTACAAACAATCAACGGATGCCAAGACGGATAAGTTTCACGAACCGGTAAAAAAGTTAAAACTTTTTTATAGCGCTGCGATCACGCCGGTAAGCAACACCTGATCAGGTGCCCCGGTGGTGGAGCCGCCGGCCTGCTCCAGGCTCACTGCTAGCACGGCACCGGGGGCCAAGTTTGCCAAGGGCCGGGTCGAGGTGGCGCCCTTGATCAGCCCAAGTGATACCGGGGCCGCGTCACCGATTATGACCCATAATTCGTAATCGCGGCCTGCCTCTGCGTCAGTTCCAGACAGCCTGGCAAGCGTAAGCGTGCCATCCGAATAGCTGGCGTTAAATGCAAGGTCCTGTGTTTCTGCCGCCAGAGAGGTCGTCAAGACCGGGCCAGTATTGCCAGCGGGCGGTAGATTGACAACAACCGCAACTACCAATGCCGCAGCGACGCCAATGCCAGCAAAAAAGCCCCACCAACTGCGTGTCGCGCGCACAGATTTTCCGAAAATACGGGCTTCGATCAAGGGCATAAGATCAGGCGCTTGTGCGGACGCAAAATCATCATTCAACGCAGAAAAATGGGTTTCCCAAGCGGTGACCAGTTCCGCGAACGCCGTGTCAGCTTTTAGGCGCGCCTCAACTGCCAACCGTTCGTCAAGGGCCAACACGCCCAAGACATATTCTGCCGCCAAAGCGGTATCTTCGTCATCGGATGAAAGATCACGCGGGTCTATCATTTTTCCAGACACTCTTTAAGCTGCAAAAGGCTGCGGCGCAGCCATGTTCGCATGGTGTTCAGCGGCACGTTGAATTTTGCAGACAGATCGGCATATGACAGACCGCTAAGATAAGCGCCCTGAACCGCCTTTGCACGGTCTGGTTCAAGCGCCGACATACAGTCAACAATTTTGCGTGCCTGACCTTTGGCAATAAGGTTTGCTTCGGCGCTTGGCGTGTTATCAACCAACGCGTCCGTTTCACCATCGGTCGCGGCAGTGTGTTCTACCCGGGTGCGCAAGCGGTCAATCGCATGGTTGCGCGCAACCGAAATAAGCCAGGTCATCGCCCGGCCTTTTTCAGGATCGAACCGTCCGGCCCGCAACCACACACGTGTAAAAACCTCTTGCAACGCATCCTCCGCTTCAGCGCGATTGGGTAGGATACGCAGCAGAACACCGAAAAGTTTCGAAGAGGTAGTGGAATATAGATCACGAAACGCGGCTCGGTCTTGTGTGGCCACGCGTGCAAGCAATGGGGCTACCGGATCGTCGATCATTCTGTTAGCAGCCCCCTGCGTCCGTTGGCCCAATGAATAAGCAGTTGCGCGGTCTTGGCAAGTCCGTTTCAGTCACGTTTGCGCCGCCGCCCGCCGTCACCGCCGCCGCCTGTGTTGAAGCTGACATGGGGCAGGGTGACGATTTTGGCAAGTTCCGGGAACGGATCGGTTGCATGAGGAATAGCATTGGCATTAACGAAATGCTCTTGGAACTTCGGCTCGATGGCGGTTTCCACCTTGTGAATTTCGCCAACAGTCGCCTCGATCGCGTTGCGAGCTGCCACGGAACAAAGTGCTATGCGCGCACCTGTGCCTGCGGCGTTGCCTGCCGATGTCACTTTATCCAGCGGTGCATCAGGGATCATGCCCAGAACCATTGCATGTTTAGGGCTGATATGCGCGCCAAAGGCCCCCGCCAGAACAACCCGGTCTACCGTATCGATACCAATTGCGTCCATCAGAAGCCGCGCGCCTGCGTAAAGCGCCGATTTCGCCAGTTGGATGGCACGAATATCGCCTTGGGTGACCATGATCTTCGGGCCCCCTGCGGCGGAACCGTCATGTAAGACATAACTATGCGTGCGGCCTTCGGGGATCAGGCGCGCGGTGCCGGTTTGCTCAGCTGACCCGATCAAACCCTTGGCATCCACCAACCCGGCCATGCGCATCTCAGCCACCGCCTCGATAATGCCAGATCCGCAAATGCCAGTGATGCCTGTGATTGCCGTTACAGCGTCAAATCCGGCCTCATTGGACCAGATATCAGACCCGATCACCCGGAATCTTGGTTCCTTGGTTACAACATCAATTTCAACCCGCTCAATCGCGCCGGGGGCGGCGCGTTGGCCGGAACTGATCTGTGCGCCCTCAAACGCCGGGCCAGTGGGGGATGAACAGGCCAGAACGCGTGTTTCATTGCCCAACAGCAATTCGGCATTGGTGCCGACATCAACGATCAGCACCATGTCTTTGGATTTTCCGGGTTCTTCTGACAAGGCAACGGCGGCGCAATCGGCCCCAACGTGCCCCGCGATGCAGGGCAGGATATAAACCCGCGCCGATGGATTCACCGCCCCCATATCCAATTCGCGGGCATCAAGGCTAAGGCTGCCAGACAGCGCAAGCGCAAACGGAGCTTGACCCAATTCCACCGGATCAATGCCCAGCAAAAGGTGGTGCATCACTGGGTTGCACACAATAACCGCTTCATAAATCGCCGTCGGTGCGATATTGGCCTCAGCCGCAATTGATATCGCCAGCGCATTAATCGCCCCACGCACGGCACAGGTCATTTCCACATCGCCGCCGGGGTTCATCATCACGTAAGAAACCCGGCTCATCAGGTCTTCGCCAAACCGGATTTGCGGGTTCATCAAGCCCGCGGATGCCAGCACAGCCCCATCGCGCAGATCGCACAGATGCGCCGCGATGGTGGTAGAGCCCAGGTCGATGGCAAGGCCGTAAAGCCCGCCATCATGAAAACCGGGCCAGATATCTAATATACGCGGGGCCGCATCATGGTTGCCACGGTGCACAGCGACGGTGACCTTCCAGTCGCCCTTGCGCAGGGAAGGTTGTAGGCGGCGCATCAGGGCCAGATCTGCGGTAATGCCGTTGACCTGCCACTGGTCACGCAAAGCGGTCGCCAGCCGTTCAAAATCACCCGAGGGTTCGTGCATGTCAGGCTCTGCCACCTCGACGTACAAAAGCCGTGTCGCCGGATCCATCACGATATCGCGCTGGGTGGCGGATTTGCGGATGACTTGTTTATGGACTTGTGATTCTGGCGGCACGTCGATGACGACATCACCCATTACCTTTGCCTGGCAGCCCAATCTGCGCCCTTCGGTCAAACCCCGTATGGATTTGTAACGTTCTTCGACTGAATTCCACTCTGACAAGGCGCCATCTGAAACCGTGACGCCATGTTTGGAAAACTCGCCATATCCCGGTGTGATCTGGCATTTTGAACAAATGCCGCGCCCGCCGCAGACAGAATCAAGATCAACGCCCAACTGGCGGGCAGCTGTCAGCACTGGCGTTCCAAGGGCAAAGCGGCCGCGTTTGCCAGAGGGTGTAAAGATTACAAGTGCATCAGTCATGGCTCAGCCCTTTATTACAGCAATGGCCCGCCCTACAGGGCGGGCCAAAAGTTTTTATAAAACTTTTCGTAAAATTCTTATCAAGAATTTTGGACTGTCGTTATGCCCGCGCCCGCCCTGCACGCCCACCCGAACGTCCGCCACGCCCGCCAGCGGCCGCCGCCTCTGAACTGGCTTCGGCAAAGGTACGCCCGCCTTCAACCGCTTCCAGGACGCGGCTGAACCGGATCCATTCGCCGCCATTGGCATCGTGGTTCATCAAAAAGTTGGCCGCACGGATAGCTTCCATTTCGACCTGACGCACCGGGTTCATAATGGCCGACGTCATACCCGCACCAATCGCCATTGGCAGAAAAGCCGCGTTAATGCCGTGGCGGTGGGGCAGCCCGAAACTGATATTTGACGCACCACAGGTGGTGTTCACGCCCAATTCATCACGCAAGCGGCGTACGAGGGTGAAGACCTGTTGGCCTGCAGACCCCATAGCACCAACTGGCATCACCAGCGGATCAACCACAATATCATGTGCGGGAATGCCGAAATCCGCAGCCCGCTGAACGATTTTTTTGGCCACCGCGAAGCGCACGTCAGGATCAACCGAAATGCCGGTATCATCGTTGGAAATAGCCACGACCGGCACGTTGTATTTCTTGACCAAAGGCAAAACCAGTTCCAGCCGGTCTTCCTCACCCGTCACCGAATTCAGCAGGGGGCGGCCTTCACAGGCCATCAGCCCCGCTTCAAGCGCGCCGGGAACCGAGCTGTCGATGCACAAAGGCACGTCGCAAATCGCCTGAATGCGCAGGATCAATTCGCGCATCAACGGCGGTTCGACAAAGTTGTTGTCGGCATAGCGCGGGTCTTTGGCCATCATGTTGGTGAACACCGCGCCCGAATTCACGTCCAGCACCATGGCACCGCAAGCCACCTGTTCCAAAGCGTCTTTCAAGACGGTGGTGAAATCGCCCATCTCCAACTCTGCCGCCAGCTTTTTGCGGCCTGTCGGGTTGATACGTTCCCCGATCACGCAAAACGGCTCATCAAAGCCTATGACAACAGTTTTAGTTTTAGATTCCAATACAGTGCGCGTCATTCTTCAACCTTTGGATTAAGCGTTTGCTGCGGCCGCGCAAGTCGCGCCGCCATGTTCTGTTGCCCACGCGGCATTTGTCTTGATGCCACCAAGCGGGAAGAAATGCACCGATTCAATGCCGAAATTCGGGTTGGCTGCTTTGTGGGCGGCCAAGGCAGAGACAACATCAGTCGGCTCATACGGCAACAGTAATTTGGTTACATCCATCGCGCGCTTTTGCAGCACGCGCAAGGATGGGCCAACACCGCAGGCGATGGCAAATTTGATCAGGGTTTGCAACTTGGCCGGGCCAGCGATGCCGATATGAACAGGAATCGATATGCCAGCAGCGGCCAACCTGTCCACCCAAGCGATCACTGGGGCCGCATCAAAGCAAAACTGTGTCGCAATCGCCATTTTTGCATCGGACCGTTCGCTGAACGCCTGTTTCCAGCGCAGCGCGTCCATAACGACCTTATCGCCGCCGTCCTTGTCGATATCTTTATTGCCTTCGGGGTGACCCGCCACATGCAACCTGTCAAAGCCGTCAAACGCGCCTGTCTCAATCAGCTGCATGGAACTGTCGAAATCGCCTGCGGGTGTATTCACGCCGCCACCCAGCAACAGCGCCTGCTTTACATTCGCCTCGCCCTGATAGCGGGCGATCCAATCGTTCAGCGTGGCCCGGTCTGCAATAATGCGCGCCGGAAAATGCGGCATGACGGGAAAGCCATCGGCGTTCAGGCGTTTTGCAGTGGCAACCATGTCTTCAATCGGCGTGCCTTCAATATGGGCTATGTAGACGCGGGTGCCTGCAGGCAGCAACGCTTTGAAATCGTCAACCTTTTCGGCAGTACGCGGCATTACTTCGATCGAATAGCCGTGCAAGAACGCCTCAACATCAGCGGCAAGTGCTTGGGTTACTTGTGGTTCACGGCGAAAGTTAAACAGGGCCATTACGCAAATCCTTAAGGGGTAGGGGGTCAGGCCCAGCCGTCGGCATCTATCAATGTCTTTAAACGGGCTGCGTCAAATTCAGCCTCGATGCGGGCAGCCTCGGACGCGGCAACTTCGGCTTGATCACCCTCTACCACATAGGGGGCAGCTTTGCGCCATTCTGCAAGGTAGGCGTCGGCATCGCGGGCACCGATCTTCATGGCGCACCGATCTATCGCTTGTTCAAACCGTTCGGTCAGTTTTGCCTTCGATGCCGCCCGGCCTTTTCCAACAATAACCTGCGCCGGGATATCGCGCCAATAAACTACTATTACGTCTGGCATCGTCGAATCCCCGTGTTTTCATCCCCTGTTCTATAGCCAATTACCGACCGGTAGAGTCGGTTTTCGACATAAACGCAGCTTCAAGCGACCCCGCACGCAAAGCTTGTATCAGATAGCTGACTTCATGCGCCCGGGCGAGGGGTGCCAATGCCCGAAGTTTTCATCCATTTGATGAAGGCCATACATGCGTGCTTTATCCGTGCTTTATCCGTGCTTGCCTAAGGGGGCGGCTAGGGCTACCCTAAATTTAACCATATTGGAGGGCGCATTATGACGCCCGAGCGTCCCCCGGGGGCGGACGCGATCCCGAAGGCAGGCAACTTGGATGTTGCGGCTTTGGTCGAACCGTCTGCGCCCCCCGCAGAATCGTCTGTGCAGCTGTATGCCGCATTGGACCTTGGCACGAACTCTTGCCGGATGCTGATTGCGCAACCGCGCGGCAGTCAGTTCCAGGTTCTGGATAGTTTTTCCAAAACTGTGCAGCTTGGGGCAGGGCTGGAAGCATCGGGCAAACTGTCGCGCGCGTCGATGGCGCGGACGATTCAGGCGTTGCGCATTTGCCAAAAGAAAATCGAAAAACACAATGTCACCCGGATGCGGTTGGTGGCAACCGAGGCCTGCCGACGTGCCCGCAATGCGCGCGAATTTATCCGGCAGGTTCGCCGCGAAACCGGGCTATCGCTGGAGGTGATCCAACCCGAAGAAGAGGCGCGTCTTGCGGTGATTTCCTGCGCGCCGCTGGTATCGACGCGCACCGAACAGCTGCTGGTGGTGGATATTGGCGGAGGTTCCACCGAATTGGTCTGGATTGGTCTTTCTGCCGTGCCGCCCGAGGACCGCCCCCGTGCGATTATGCGGCTGCATTCGGGGTTTGTGCAAACGGGTGACGCGCCATCCGCCCGGGTGGTGGATTGGATTTCGGTGCCGCTTGGGGTGGCCACGCTGAAGGACCAGTTCGCCGATGTCGATGATGACGGCGCGCGATTTGCCTTGATGAGTTGGTTCTTTGAGGAAAACCTTTCCAGCTTTTCGCCCTATAATGCCGAAAACCCACGCGAAGGGTTTCAGATTATTGGCACATCTGGCACGATCACCACGGTTGCGGCATCCTTTCTTGGTTTGCGGCGCTATGACCGGGCAAAGGTGGATGGGCTTTTAATGACATCCGATCAAATAGATCACGTAATCCGCGATTTTCTTGTACTTGGCCCTGAAGGGCGGCGAACCGATCCGCGTATCGGGCGGGACAGGCATTCGTTGATTATGTCCGGTGCGGCTATCCTTCAGGCGCTGATGCGGATATGGCCCACGGATAGGCTTTCTGTCGCAGACCGTGGTTTGCGCGAAGGCTTGCTTTATGCACAGATGAGCGCGGACGGCGTTCTTGAAGACGGACCCTACGAATGACCACTGAAAAAGCCACATCCGGGCGCGGCCAGCGCGAATTGCGCGTTCGCGTAAAAACCGCCAAGGGGCGGAAGCTGTCATCGACCCTTTGGTTGGAACGTCAGTTGAACGATCCTTATGTCATACGCGCCAAGCGCGAGGGATATCGGGGCAGGGCGGCGTATAAAATTCTGGAGCTGGACGA
>JACMNW010000204.1 GCA_014378345.1 Pseudorhodobacter sp.
ATACCAGAGCTTCTGCCGATGGCACTGGCGCGGTGAATGCCGGCAAGATCGCCCGGCCCAAGCTGTCAGGTGCCACGACCCCGGCGAACTGACCGCGCGCTAAAGCTGCGATAAATGTTTCTTCCGTATCGCTGGAGGTATGGGCTTGGGCAAAGCGCTTGTAGTCGGTTGACAGCATTTCAATGCGGAACGCTAATTTACCGGCTTCGCCTTCCAGCGGATGGTTCGCCAAAGCTTTTGCGAAAAGCTGGGCAAACGGCACTTCAAGTTCCATTGTGACCATCTGCGCCCAGACAATCGGCAAGGCCGCTGCGATCAAGGCCGCATCATTTTTCGCAAGAGCAGCTTCGAAATCCTGTACCGCCTGCACGCGGTCCCAAACCCCGCCGGACGCTGCGGGCTGTCTATCGCTATAAAGCTTCAACAGCGCATCGGCGGGCAGTGCCCTTGCTTTTACCAAACGCTCGGCAGCCTCGATCTGCGCTTTCCACCCTGATGTGTCCTGAAGTTCGGCATGGGCAAACGCCAAGGGCAGGTTGCTGGTTGGCAAAGGCTCACCGATGGCAGAAAACAAACGCCATACCAATGGGGTAGGGTGCGTTGGGGCGTCGGGCACCGATTCATCTTCGTAAAGGTCCGGGTCAAGAAACCGCGATAAAAGCAAGTCGTCCTCTGCCGTCACATACCCAAGCGCCTGACCCGTTCGCAAAGCCAATGCGGCCGCATTCCAATCGCCGGACCTGGCCAAACAAAAAATTCTGGCCGGAAATGTTGGTGCCAGATTTGGTGCAGCCTGCATAGTTTGGCAGGCGGCATCCTCAGACCCCACCAGCAATGCCACATCAAACGCACGGCGAAACAGCTCTGGCTTGGTTGAATCTGCCACGGCCAGCAGTGCTGACGCTTCGTTCAGGGCACCCATCTGCAGCAGTTTATCAATGCGGGACAACAACAGCACACCGCCTTCACCGGAATCTGAAGGGGCGTCCGCTTTTGCCACCAAAACAGTGATCAAAAGATCTTGCAGTGCGGGCAGGGTATCGGATCTTTCCTGTGTGATCAGGGCTGCAATGTCATCCGTCAGCCCAAGCCCCCACAGATTTTCCGGCAGGCCGGTTTTGTCAGATGACAGTAACCCTGCGGCATCAAGCGACGGCCCACCAAGAATTGATACCGCCACATCGGATGGCAGGGCATTCCCCGATATCGCGGGTTCCAGTGCGATTGGGGCCGAGGTTGGGGTTGAAATAGATTCTGACAGCCAATCAATCGCTGACAACGGTGCTTCCGCCTTTGCACTGCCTGCAATGATTAAAGTTGCGGCCAGCGGCAGGAGCAAAGACCTGAATTTATTGATCTGCATTCAAAACCACCGGCACCCGCACCTCGGCCTGATTTGGCGACAGATCTGCAAGATAGGCATAGCCGACAAGTCCTGCCACCCCAAATAGCGCCAAAACCAGCACAGCTTTGATCACTTTCATCATGCCCCAAGTTCCTTTTTTCTTTTTTCAGCACATAATACAGCCGCACCGTTTTACCGATTGTATATGGCAATTTCACAGAGTTCACGCCATTCAAGAAAGAAAGATCGCATTCGGCGAAGGGCCGCTGGAAATGGCCTTCTAAAAGTGCGTTCAGGGGTGGATTTTGGGGGCCATCGGTCCAATGCAGCGATTGAAAAAGACTGTGGTCATGATTGGCATGATGGGCGCCGGCAAAACTGCTGTCGGCACGTCGCTTGCGCGGCATCTGGCGGTGCCGTTTCTTGATTCGGATGATGAAATCGTGTCGGCCGCCAACCGCAGCATATCAGAGATTTTTGAACGCGACGGCGAGCCATTTTTCAGGGCACGAGAGGCGGAGGTTATGGCACGTTTATTGCGCGGCACGCCATGCATCTTGTCAACGGGCGGTGGCGCTTTTTTGGCTGAAGGTAACCGCCAGCTTATTCATGAGGCGGGTATTTCGGTCTGGTTACGCGCAGACACGGAACTTTTGTGGCAAAGGGTGCGCCACAAAACGACACGTCCCCTGCTGCGCACAGCAAATCCACGCGCAACCTTGGTGGAACTGACCGCAGCCCGCGAAGTTTTCTATGCCAGCGCCGACATCGTGGTCGATAGTGACGCTGATCTTTCGGTTGATCAGATGGCCCGACGTGTGGCTTTGGCGCTGGCAACCAGACCCGATGTTTTAGAAGGCGAAACGCTATGACTGTGGATGTTGTCCGTGTTGATCTTGGCAGCCGCAGCTATGATGTGCGCATCGGCTTGGGTTTGCTGGACCGGGCCGCCGATGAAATAATGCCATTGTTGCGCCGCCAGAAAGTGGCGGTGATTACCGATGAAACGGTTGCTGCGACCCATTTAGACCGGCTTGCTGCATCATTTGTGGCAAAAAATATTGCGATGTCTGCGCTGTCTTTGCCACCCGGTGAAGCAACAAAAGGCTGGGTGCATTTGGAACGTGCCGTAGAATGGTTGCTGGACCAAAGGGTTGAACGTGGTGATGTGGTGGTGGCGCTCGGGGGCGGCGTAGTGGGCGATCTGGCAGGATTTGCCGCCGCCATTTTGCGCCGCGGTGTGCGGTTCGTCCAAATACCAACGACGTTGCTGGCACAGGTTGACAGTTCTGTCGGCGGCAAAACAGGCATCAACAGCCGCCAAGGTAAAAATCTGATCGGGGCATTTCATCAACCCAGTCTGGTGCTGGCGGATATTGATGTGCTGGCCACTTTGCCAAGCCGTCAGTTTCTTTCGGGCTACGGCGAAGTGGCGAAATACGGCCTGCTAGGTGATGCCATCTTTTTTGAATGGCTGGAAAACAATGGGCCGTCACTGGCAGCCGGCAATAGCCCCGCGCGCCAATACGCCGTGCGGCGGTCGGTTGAAATGAAAGCGGGCATCGTTTCGCGGGATGAAACCGAACAGGGGGAACGCGCGCTTTTAAACCTTGGGCACACGTTTTGCCATGCGCTGGAAACTGCGACCGGGTATTCTGATCGGTTGTTGCACGGCGAAGGCGTGGCAATCGGTTGCGTTCTTGCGTTTGAGCTTAGTCAGCGCCTTGGCCTTTGCAGTCAGGAATCGCCAAGCCGTGTTCGCGCCCATTTGCGGGCCATGGGTATGAAAACCGAGCTGTGTGATATTGAAGGCGACTTGCCGGGCGCCGATGCCCTGCTGGCGCTGATGGCACAAGACAAAAAGGCCGAGAATGGCCAGCTTCGTTTCATATTAGCCCGTGCGATCGGGGAAACATTCATGGCGTCGGATGTGCCTGTGGACACTGTGCTGCATATGCTGCGCGAGGCCCTTCAGGCACGTCATTGAAAAGGCGAATGATTTCCAGAATAATCAACGTTGGCTGGGGCGGGAGGGATCGAACCTCCGAATGTCGGTACCAAAAACCGATCCGTCGCCGCTGGGACGCCCTCAACTTGCACAATGTTGGAAGCAAAGGGGAAAAGGTGGGGCGGGAGTGACCCAAACAATGAAGCGATGGGGGCAGATCGGGACGAGGCGGGACCGAGGGCACGAAGTGGGGCGGCGGTTGGGGCGGCGAGCAAACGCAAGAATGTGACCGAATAATTTACAGTGACATCCGTGGAAGCCCATTCGGTCAGTGGCTATTTATTGCGCTCGGAGTCTTTTCGTCGCAGGGGCAAAACCACCGCTTAGGGCCAATTTTGATCTATGCCTCTAATGCTGTCCTTTGAGATGGGGGAGGTGGGAACAAGCTGTCAACTTGTGACACAGACGGGGCAGTATTTGCAGATGGTGATGCACCACTACCTTCGAAACTCGCGAGCGCCGCGCGCCTTTGCAAGAAACGCAAGCGTTCCTCC
>JACMNW010000205.1 GCA_014378345.1 Pseudorhodobacter sp.
AGAAATTGTTGAATTCCTGCGCAATCCTCAGAAATTCAGCCGCTTGGGCGGCAAGATTCCAAAGGGCGCATTGCTGGTCGGCCCGCCGGGCACCGGCAAGACACTTCTGGCGCGCGCCATTGCGGGCGAGGCGGGGGTGCCGTTCTTTTCGATATCCGGGTCTGACTTCGTGGAAATGTTCGTGGGCGTCGGTGCAAGCCGTGTACGCGACATGTTTGAGCAGGCGAAAAAGAACGCGCCGTGCATTGTGTTCATCGACGAAATTGATGCGGTTGGACGTGCGCGCGGTGTGGGCATGGGCGGCGGCAATGATGAGCGGGAACAGACATTGAACCAGTTGCTGGTTGAAATGGACGGTTTCGAGGCGAACGAAGGCGTGATCATCGTGGCGGCGACAAACCGCAAGGATGTGCTGGACCCGGCGCTGCTGCGCCCCGGCCGTTTTGACCGGACCATTCATGTGCCGAACCCCGATATCAAGGGTCGTGAGAAAATCCTGACGGTGCATGCGCGGAAAACACCACTGGGGCCGGACGTCGATTTGCGGGTTATTGCGCGCGGGTCACCCGGATTTTCGGGTGCTGATCTGATGAATCTTGTGAATGAAGCCGCATTGCTTGCAGCCCGCGTCGGCCGCCGCTTTGTGACAATGGACGATTTTGAACGCGCCAAGGACAAGGTGATGATGGGTGCGGAACGCCGGTCTATGGTGCTGACCGCTGACCAGAAGGAAAAGACCGCGTATCACGAGGCAGGCCATGCCATTGTGGGCATGAACATGCCGAAATGCGACCCGGTGTATAAGGCCACGATCATTCCGCGCGGTGCGGCTTTGGGGATGGTGGTCAGCCTGCCGGAAATGGACCGCATCCAGTTTTTCAAGGATGAGGGCAAGCAAAAATTGGCGATGACGATGGCGGGTAAAGCGGCTGAGATCATCAAGTACGGCGCGGAAAGTGTATCGTCCGGGCCTGCGGGCGATATTCAGCAAGCCTCCAGTTTGGCGCGCGCGATGGTCATGCGGTGGGGCATGTCTGACAAGGTTGGCAACATCGACTATTCCGAAGCGCATGAAGGCTATCAGGGGAATACAGCAGGGTTTTCTGTATCTGCTGAAACCAAGACGTTGATCGAAGCCGAAGTGAAAGCGTTGATTGACGAGGGGTACGATACTGCGCGCCGGGTGTTGTTGGACAAGAACGACGACTTCGAGCGGTTGGCCAAAGGTCTGTTGGAATATGAGACGCTGACTGGCGACCAGATTCGCAAGGTGATTGCGGGTGAAGCGCTGGACAGTGGCGATGATGCCGACAAGCCGCCATCGGGTGGGGTTCCTGCGTCGGTGACGGCATTGCCGAAAACCAAGCCACGGGCGCGCAAGGCGGATTTGGAACCTAAGCCGTCAGTCTAACCTCGGGTGTGCAAAATCTGGGCTTGCTTTGCCGCTTTGTCTTCGAGACAAGGCGGCAAGGCAGGCCCATTTTCATGTCTAACGTCGGGGTGGCGGTATGATCCGATATTTCTGTGCAGAGACGGGGCATTTGGTGCCTTGCGGAGACCCGGTTGCCGATTTTGCGCGGGTGGTCTGGATTGATCTGGTCAACCCAACGGCTGCGGATGAGGCGTTGGTAGAACGTCTTGTTGGCGTGAATGTGCCGACGCGGGACGATATGCAGGAAATCGAGATGTCATCGCGCACCTATGATGAGGCGGGGGTGCTGTTTCTGACGGCGCCGGTGTTGGCGACATCGCTAACTGAAAAAACTGTTTCGGGGCCGGTCAGCTTTGTTTTGGCGGGCAACCGGTTGGTGACCGTGCGCTATCACGAGCCGCATTCCTTTGTGCGGTTTGCCGAAACAGCGGCGCGGCAGGTGCCGGGATGCAGCACGGGGCAGGCGGTGCTGATTGGTTTGCTGGAAACGATTGTGGACCGTCTGGCCGATATTTTGGAAGGGCAGGGCCGCGCACAGGCGGCGATTTCGCAAGAAATATTTGTGCAAAAGCGGGTTTCCAAAAAAGACGCAAATCTAAGCGATGTGTTGCTGAAAATCGGCGCGGCGGAAGACCTGAACGGGATGACCGGGGAATCCTTGGCGGCAATGCAGCGCCTTTCTGGGTTTTTGACAGCGCGGGCGGAACCGAAGGGTAAAGCCCAAGATAAGGTGCGCCTTAAGACGCTGTTGCGCGATATCGCGTCTTTGCAGGATTACGCGGGCACGCAAAAGCAAAAGCTGACGTTCCTGCTGGATGCGACCTTGGGGATGATCAATATCCAGCAATCGGATATTATCAAGGTGTTCTCGGTGGTGGCGTTTGTGTTTCTGCCGCCCACGTTGATCGCCTCGATCTACGGCATGAATTTTGCTTATATGCCAGAACTCGGCTGGCACTGGGGCTATCCGGCGGCGGTGGGCGCGATGGTTCTGTCGGCGATCTTACCGTATTTGTATTTCAAGCGCAAAGGGTGGATGTGATCCGATGCCAGCGTTGATACCGACTGAGTTTGAGGGCGTGATCACGTGGCTGGGCGTGGTGCAAGTGGCGCTTGGGGTTTTGCCATCGCAGGCGGAAACTGAAGTTTTTGCCAGTTTCGCGGGTGTTGCGGGTGAAATGCATGGCGGGTTGACGCGGGCGTCTTGTAGCCGGGTGACCGGGCAACATCCGCGCGGGACGGAAATTCGGAATGTGCGGCAGTTTTCGGTGGTGTCGGCGGAGGAGCTGGCTTTAATTGCCGAAGGGATGGGGTTGGCGGGGTTGGAACCCGGCTTGCTGGGGGCCAGTCTGGTGATTTCGGGGATACCGGATTTTACGCATCTGCCGCCGTCATCGCGGTTGCAGATTGACGGAGCTGCGACCTTGGTGGTGGACATGGAAAACCGACCCTGCACGTTGCCTGCAAAGGAAATTGAGGCGGTGCATCCCGGCTTTGGCAAAAAGTTCAAGCCTGCCGCGAAAGACCGGCGCGGCGTGACGGCCTGGGTGGAACGTGAGGGTATGCTGCGGCTGGGCGCTAAGGTGCGGTTGCATGTGCCAGATCAGCGGGCTTGGGATTATTTTCCGCAAGCGCGCGGGTAGGCGGTTTCCGTCATCTTGTGCTGCCTTTTCCGATCGGAAACAGGGTGCGGCGAATTTGACGCGGGATCAGTCGGAAACGCCACTTCCCGTCGCAAACAGGCCCTATACACCTGCGGTAACGGGGTGATCTGGCCAAACCTCAGGGAGACTGCATTATGGCGTTTAAGACCGATATTGAAATTGCGCGCGAAGCAAAGAAACTGCCGATCATGGAGATTGGTGCGAAGCTTGGCATCCCGTCAGAACACTTGCTGCCTTACGGGCATGACAAGGCGAAGGTCGGTCAGGAATTTATCAAATCGCTTGCCGGGCGGCCGGATGGCAAGTTGATTTTGGTGACGGCGATCAACCCGACGCCTGCGGGCGAGGGCAAGACGACCACGACGGTGGGTCTTGGCGACGGTTTGAACCGCATCGGCAAGAAGGCGGTGGTCTGTATTCGCGAAGCCAGCCTTGGCCCGAATTTTGGCATGAAGGGCGGGGCTGCGGGCGGCGGATACGCGCAAGTTGTGCCGATGGAAGAAATGAACCTGCATTTCACCGGCGATTTTCATGCGATTACCAGCGCCCACAACCTGCTGTCGGCGATGATTGATAACCACATCTATTGGGGCAACGAACTGGCGATTGACGAACGCCGGATTGTTTGGCGCCGCGTCATGGATATGAACGACCGCGCGTTGCGCGACATTGTGGTAAACCTTGGCGGCGTGGCCAACGGGTTCCCGCGCCAGACCGGGTTTGACATTACGGTGGCGTCCGAGGTGATGGCGATTTTGTGCCTTTCCAATGACTTGGAAGACCTGCAAAAACGTCTGGGCGATATTGTGGTGGCTTACACGCGCGACAAAAAGGCGATCTATTGCCGCGATATCAAGGCCGATGGCGCGATGACGGTGCTGCTGAAAGACGCGATGCAGCCGAACATTGTACAGACGCTGGAGAATAACCCGGCGTTTGTGCATGGCGGGCCGTTTGCGAACATCGCCCACGGGTGTAATTCGGTTATCGCGACGAAAACCGCATTGAAGCTGGGGGAGTATGTCGTCACCGAGGCTGGTTTCGGGGCCGATCTTGGGGCTGAGAAGTTCTTTGACATCAAGTGCCGCAAGGCGGGGTTGAAGCCATCGGCGGCGGTGATCGTGGCCACGGTGCGTGCGATGAAGATGAACGGCGGCGTGGCGAAGGCTGATCTTGGCGCGGAAAATGTGGACGCGGTGAAGAAGGGCTGCCCGAATTTGGGCCGCCATATTGGCAACGTCAAAGGCTTTGGCGTGCCGGTTGTTGTGGCGATCAACCATTTCTATAGCGATACCGATGCCGAGATCGCAGCCGTGAAAGCCTATGTCGCCGAGCAGGGTGCCGAGGCGATTTTGTGCAAACACTGGGCGCTTGGGTCGGCTGGCATTGAAGAACTGGCACATAAGGTTGTGGCCATGGCGGAAGCGCCGTCTAACTTTGCGCCATTGTATCCAGATGAGATGCCGCTGTTCCAGAAGATCGAAACGATTGCCAAGCGGATTTACCATGCGGATGATGTGATTGCCGATAAGTCGATCCGGGATCAGTTGAAAACCTGGGAAGCGGCGGGATACGGACATTTGCCGATTTGCATCGCCAAGACGCAGTACTCGTTCACCACAGACCCGTCAGTTCGGGGTGCGCCAACGGGCCATTCGGTTCCTGTGCGCGAAGTGCGGTTGTCGGCCGGTGCGGGGTTTGTCGTGGCGATCTGCGGAGAGATCATGACCATGCCGGGCTTACCGCGTGTGCCATCTGCCGAAGTGATCCGGCTGAACGCGGCGGGGAATGTTGAGGGGTTGTTCTAGTTTCCTGGTCGTCGCGTACTTGCTGCGGAAAACCAGTATCCACTTTTCCGCAGCACGCTTGGGGTTTTTGTCACGTTGCCTCATGGGTGTCGTCGTCGTATGACGGCCGCATCTTTCGAGTGAGGCCCTATGATGAAAATCCCTGCTGATTGCTCCACGATGGCGGAACTGCGCACCGAAATAGATCGGTTAGACGCGGAACTGGTGGCCCTGTTTGCGAGCCGCGTGGGGTATATCGACCGGGCGGCGGAGATTAAATCCGAAGTTGGCTTGCCCGCGCGGATTGGGTCTCGGGTGGAGGAAGTGGTTGGTAACGTGCGCCGTCATGCTGCGGCGCATGGATTGCCGCCGGACAAGTTGGAAAAGCTGTGGCGCAAGTTGATTGACTGGTCGATTGAGCGCGAAGAAGACAAGCTAGGTAAGGACTGACAAATGACGGCCACGGTGATTGACGGCAAGGCTTTTGCGGCGCGGGTGCGGGCACAGGTGCAGACGCATGTGGGGCGGTTGAAGGCCGAGCGCGGGTTGGTGCCGGGGTTGGCGGTGGTATTGGTGGGCGAAGATCCGGCGTCTCAGGTTTATGTGCGCAACAAGGGCACGCAGACGCTTGAAGTTGGCATGGCCAGTTTCGAGCATAAGCTGAATGCGGGCACGGCGGAGGCTGACCTGTTGGCGCTGATTGCGCGGTTGAATGCCGATCCGGCGGTGCATGGCATTTTGGTGCAGTTGCCGCTGCCGGGGCATCTGAATTCGGAATTGATCATCAATTCGATTGATCCAGCGAAGGATGTTGACGGGTTTCATATCTCCAACGTTGGTTTGTTGGGCACCGGGCAGAAATCGATGGTGCCCTGCACGCCGCTGGGGTGTTTGATGATGCTGCGGGATTATCATGGCAGCTTGTCGGGGATGAATGCGGTTGTGGTAGGGCGCAGCAATATCGTGGGCAAGCCGATGGCGCAGTTGCTGTTGGGCGATAGCTGCACGGTGACGATTGCGCATTCGCGGACACGCGATTTGGCGGCGGTGTGTCGGGGCGCGGATATTCTGGTAGCAGCGGTTGGCCGGGCAGAGATGATTACCGGGGAATTTGTGCGCCCCGGTGCCACGGTGGTTGATGTGGGGATCAACCGGGTGGAGCGGGATGGGAGAATGAAACTGGTCGGTGATGTGCATTATGCGAGCGCCGCGGCTGTGGCCGGGGCGATTACCCCGGTGCCGGGCGGTGTGGGGCCGATGACGATTGCGTGTTTGCTGGCGAATACGTTGACTGCGTGTTGCCGCGCGAATGGGTTGCCGGAGCCGGAGGGGTTGACGGTTTAAGCGGAGGGGCGAACCTGTGCTTTGCACAGAACCGCCGATTATGTTGCGCTGAGACGTTGGATTTGAGAAGGCGGGCAGTTTGCCCGCCTTTTTTTGCATTTTTTCACTAGCGGGGCATTGGGATGGGGATGGCGCGAGGTCCGATGAGGATGGCGAGGGCTGTTGGTCGCATCACGGCGGTGAGCGAGGGGTGATCGCACCAGAGGCCGCCGGTATAGGACCCATAGGCGGGCATGATTAGCCGGGATTGATCCAGCAGAAAGCAGGCGCGGGATTGGCCTGCAATGCGGGCTTTGGGGTGGTAGTGCCCGGAAATTTCGCCCGATTGTGCGGGGTCTGCGACGTGGCGGAAGGTGAGGCGGGCCACGGTGAGGTCTGCCCTGTGCGTTCCGCCGAGGTTTATTGGTGCTGGATCGTGATTGCCTAATACCCATATCCAATCTCGCCCTGCCATGAGGCGGCTGAGCCAAAGGCGATCATCTTCAGGCAGGGCGGATGCGGCGTCAAGGTCATCGAAGCTGTCGCCTAGGCAGATGACGGATGAGGGATTGATGGTGGCGATGTCTTGATCAAGCCGGGACAGCGTTTCGCGTGTGTCAAAGGGGGGCAGCAAGGCGCCGCCCCGGCGGGCGAGGCGTTCGGCTTTGCCAAAGTGCAGGTCGGAGACGGCAAGCAGGTTTTGGTCTGGCCAGTACAGCGCGCCGGATGGGAGGGCGGTCAGGGTCGCGCCGTTTAATGTGAAGGTGTAGCTGGTCATTGGGGCTGTGTGCCGGATGACGCAAGTCGGTGCAAGGTGCGGTTATCAAGCGGAGGCGCATGCGCTCCGTTTGTTTTTACCTCACCTGCGCGGACTGCGCCGCGAAGGCTCAGGGTGCGCTCCGCGCGGGGATATTTAGGCCAAAGTGAAATGGCTAAGGGTCAAGCGAGGCCAGCGTCTTGCATGAGTTTCAGGGCGGCATCTTCGACAAGGCGGTCACGGCCTTGGCCTTTGATGGGAACGCGGCCCATTTCGAGAAACATCGGGGCGGCGAGGGGGGAGGGGCGGTTGAGGGCGACGTGGTCGATGCGGGGCGCGAGGTTTGTAAGCATGTCTTCTATACGGCCAAAATCGACGAGGCCGCGCAGGGCTTCGGTTTGGGTGATTTTCAGCATCAGGTGGGTGGGGTCGTATTTTCTGAGCGTGTCATAGAGGATGTCGGACGAGATGGTGGTTTGGCGGCCGGATTTGCGGCGGCCTTGGTGGGACCGTTCAATCAGGCCTGCGATTATGGCGGAGGCGCGGAAGGTGCGTTTCATCACGGCGTTGCCTGCGAGCCATTCGGTGAAGCCTTGGCGGAGTTTGGTGGGATCTAACAGGGCGGCGGGGTCAGTGACGGGGTCGAGGCCCCAGATCAGGGTGGCGTAGTCGGTGGCGACGAAGCCTAGGGGGGAGAGGGATTCCTCTTCCATCCGTTTGGTTATGAGAAGGCCCAGGGTTTGTTGGGCGTTGCGGCCTGCAAAGCCGTAGATGCACAGGTGGTGGCGGGCATCATGCGGGAAGGTTTCAACCAGCAGACGGTTTGGTTCGGGAAGGCGGGAGACGTGGCGTTGTAAGCTTAGCCAATGGGCGGTGTGGGCGGGGAGGCTGGGCCATGTGGGGGCTTGAAAGATTTGCAGGATGCGCTGGGTGAGCAGGGTTGAGGTGGCGAATTTGGTGCCATTGAAAGTGGCGATTTTTGGGGTACGGCCGGGGGTGCGGGTCACTTCGACGGTGAGTTCCTTGATGGATTCAAAGCGGACGACCTCGCCGCC
>JACMNW010000206.1 GCA_014378345.1 Pseudorhodobacter sp.
AAAATCTGAGACAAACCCGGGGGGAGATGGCTTGTCTGACGCGGTTCAACCAATCAACACGCCGGGGAGGAGTTGGTTCCCAATTTCGGAGGTGAATATTTAGGCCCTTTTTTGGGAACCTATGGGGGCGATGGGCGTTAATCGATAATTACTAAATTTTCGGAGGGTGAGATTATGTCGGTGTTAAACGACGCAGACAATCCCGGCGGGTTCGGTGCAATTGACAGTCTTGAAGCGCTGAGCGCACTGCACAGGCTTAGCGTGGACACCCGGCGCGGGTTCGAAAAAATGGTTGAAAAGGCTGAGGTCGATTTTCAACCAACGGCTGAACGGTTCAATGCCCTGCACGGGCGTCATGTTGCGCGACTGAATAACATGGTCCGAGAGATGGGCGGTCTGCCAGATACCGATGGTTCGTTCATGGGCACAGTTAATTCTGCCGTGGTTGCATTGCGTGCGGTGTTTGATGCGATTGATACCGACGTTATGGACCGCGTTCGCAGCGGTGAAGACAGCGTGCTGGCAGGGTTTGACCGCGCGATAGCGGCAAGTCTGCCACAAGGGCACCGCGAAGCACTGATCCAAATGAAAGCCGAGCTGACCGGCTTGTTGAACGAAACCCGCCATCTTGGTTGAGCTGCAATCTGAATATGCTGATTTAAATTATGGAGACGACGATGAACACGAATGGTAAAACCCTGAAAGAAAGCATCCAGGACGGCGCTGAAACCGTAATGAAATCGGCATCACATGCCGCCGATGTAGCAAAAGATACAGTGCGCGATCTGGCATCGGACGTGTCATCGCAAGCGGCGGATACGGCGGCTGCGGTGCGCGACAGTGCTGTCGAGCGGCTGGATGAAGCGCGTGATGCGCTAAGTGAAAGCGGCGATCGGCTGGCAGAAACGCTGCGCCGTGCCGCAGAAGAGCCGGCGTCCGGTTCTATGCAAGCGCGGGTTTTGTCGGCCGTTGCGGGTGGCGTATCTTCGGCAGCACATACGTTGCGTGACCGCAGCATGTCCGAGATGGTCGCTGATGTGCGGGCGCTTGCGCGGCGTAATCCGGGTGCGTTTGCTGCGGGTGCTGCGGTTGCAGGCTTTGCGCTGGCACGCTTTTTGCGGGCCTCTGCCACGTCACACAAGAACGATCATCGGTCATGACGGAACGGTCGGATCGAACGCCACGGGATACCCCTGCTGGCCTTCTGGGGGATGTTGTGTCCGGCTTTGCCCGGTTGGTCAGAGGTGAGTTGGCGCTTGCCCGTGCCGAGGCCAAACAAAGCTTGGATGATGCGACATCTGCTTTGGGCAAGTTGGTGATTGCTGCAATCTTGGGCATCACGGCGCTGAACGTGCTGGCAGGTGCGGCAGTTGCCGGATTGATTGCGGCTGGTTTGTCACCAGTTTGGGCCAGTTTGGCGGTGGGGGCCGGTCTGTTGGTCGTGGTCTTTGCATTGGTTCAATTTGGCTTGACCCAGTTGAAGCCATCAAATCTGGCACCAAAGCGCATAATGGAAAATCTGCGTCAGGATGCTGAAACCCTTAAATCTATGGTGATCTCTGATGCAACATCAAACCATCGCCCCTGAAAGCCCGCGTCAGATTGAGGCGCAACTTGATCTGGATCGCGACGCCTTGTCGGCGTCACTGGAAGCGCTGCGCAAGCGGTTTTCGCTGGATAGCCTGTGGTCTGACGGTGCGTCACTGATCAAGGCAAATGCAGGGCCGTACACGCAGGCACTGGACGCGGCTGTACGCGCCAATCCGGTGGCGTTGTCGTTGACGGCTGTTGGCTTGGCGTGGTTGATCCTTGGGCGACGGGGCGCGACCGAGGCCGACCCGTCTGCGCTGGCTGGAACCCGGTTCGAAGCCGAGGCGCGATGGGAAGATGAAGGTGGTCCGGTGTCGGAATTGCCAGAAACGGACGCGCTTTGGATGGAAGAGGCCGATCGTTTGCGACAGCGCGCGTCAGGAATGATCGCGCGCATCAATGCTGCAGTTCGGGATAATCTGGCACCTGCGGCAGAGCTTGCGAAAAGCCGCGCAGATGTTGTCGCGGCCCTGGCCAAGGATGTGCGCCGGGTTATGGCGCGGGGTCTTGGTGGCTTGAGCGGTAGTGTGCGTGACGCGGCCTTGGCGACACGCGAGCGTGCTTATACCACGCGCGTGGCAGCAGAAAAGGTTGGGGCCGAAGCGGTGCGCGACAACCCTGTTATGGCGGGCATGGCGTTGGCTGCGGCGGGTGCGGCTGTGGCGGCGCTGTTGCCCCGGTCCGCGTTCGAGAACAAAGTATTGGGCGCGCCGCGTGATCGGCTTGTCAGTGAAGCGAAGAGCGTGCTGCGCGACGAACGCCAGCGTCTGGCTAAATCCGTTAATCGGATTGCAGAGGTGCTGACGGTTGAAATTGCACCGTCACGGGCGAAACAATCCGCTATTGATGCAGAGCGCCTAGCCCGCAACGAAGATATGGCTTCCACAGGATTTCTTAGCGGATGATCGTTGACGCGGACTGGCCGTTTCTTTGCCCACGTGATTTCCCTCGCGCGCGGCCAAGGATGCCGGAACCTGAACCCTCGATCAGGTTGCGGCAAACTTCTTGCACACGATCTACAGTATTGGTCGAAGTTCGGCGCGCTCATCAGCGACTCCAGCCACATCTGCAAGAACTTTCATATCAGGGATGCTAAGTCGCCCTGCCTGCCAGATGGCGTGGCCGTTGTCTTTTAACCTGGCCACGGTCTTGTTGGTGTGGACCAGTGACAGACCCAAAGCTTCGGCCATATCTTGTTGGCGAAACGGCAATGGTACTGATCCATCGCGCAGCAGGCCAACGGCTGACAGCCGCCGCCATATTCGCAAGAATGCCCATGCTAACCGTTCCTTGGCGTCACGCTGGCCAAGTGTTGCTATGGTTTCGCCTAGGAAGTGTTCTTCGACAGCGGCGATCCAGGTCAGATCATAGGCGCGCTCGGCATGGTCGCGAAACATCTCCCATAGCCGATTGCGATCAAAGGTGCACAAGACCATCGGGGTCGTAGAGGTGACGGTGTGTTTCATCTCGCCCATCAAGCTGGACTGCAAGCCTATGAAATCGCCGGGGAAAACGAAGTTGATCACCTGACGCCGCCCGTCTTCAAGCAAAACTGACCGCGTGCCTATGCCGGAAAGCACAGTATAAAGCGTGGGTGACCGATGCCCTTCGTGCAGAATCGGAGTATTGCGATCTACCGTTTGTTCACCAGTTTTAAAGCGTCGCATGAAGGCGAGCTCTTCGGCACTTAAGGCCACGAAAAGTGGCATCACGCGTAACGGACAGGTGTCGCAGGAGGTGATGGACATTAACAAATTCCTTGCGAGCTATGTCACAGATTAATGCGGCGGGTCGATATATCTGCGATTCGTTCCGTAGGATTACGTCGGAGAGCATGATGAAGAGCACTGTTTACTTGGTAGTCGAGCCAATTCAGATCATAGCGTCTGACCTCGCGATGAACGTGCAGGAATACGATCCATCGGCTAAAGTTCTGATCGCCCTGACGTTGAAGGAGGGATCCGAGATATTGGAAAGCCATGCCGCCGTGCGGCTGGCGTTTGTTCATGCTGACCCAAGCGCCTTTGCCGGTAGCATACTTGCGCGTGCGCTATCTAACCGTGGTGCTCAAGTGATCTTTACCGGGGACGCTGCCGAGCGAAAGGATAGCGGAATTTTTGTGCTACAAAGGCCGTTCTCTGCGCAGACAACCGCGGCTGCCTTGCAGCGCGCCGAAATGTCGGAACGCGCCTGACGCTAAAAACGTCGCCGAACGGTGTTGTCCGGCGATGTTTTGCATTTACAATTAATCCAGACGCTTGACCACGTTATCGGCAAACGAATTAACGAGGGCCTGATAGGCTTCTGGGGTGTCGAGAGTATCATAGTATAAGGTCTGACCATCGGCCGACACGGATGCTGCTGTACCAAGCGAAATGCTAAGCTCATAGGCATTAAAGTTGGTATTATCTTTCAGATCCGACACGTTGACTTGGCCAACCAGAACGGCGTCAGACGCATTGATCGCGCGTTCGAACGAGCTTGCAAGTTCTACTTCGCGCAGATCGACGGTGATTTTGGCACCGTCATCAGCGATACGATCAACCAGACGCGTAACAATAGCGTTCTGAACGTCAGCCGCCACATTCGACCAGTAAGCCGCTGCCTTTTCATTCTTAACGGCGGTTAGATCTGCAGTCACGACGACTTCCGAAATTTTTTCGACAGCCGCCAGCACCGTGGTGCCGGCCAGAGCACCAAATGAAAGCGCGATCAAGAATTTGCGAAACATAGAATTTTCCTTCCGAAAGGTCAGCCCTGATATTTGGGCCCATGGTGACGACAAAACGCGTAGGGCGGCTTTCGGTTCCAATTTTACCGAACCAAAAGGTTGGATATGCCACGAGTCGCGACGCACCGGTCTGCTTCCACCCAAACCCCTTGCCTTAACGCTAGGCAGAAAGCGTTTCAGTCGAGGCAAAGAACATGGCCTGACCCACAGCCGATCGAAGTTGGTCTTCGGTGAAGGGTTTGGTGATCAGGAACGCAGGTTCTGGCCTGTTGCCGGTTAGAAGACGTTCCGGGAAGGCGGTGATGAAAATTACCGGGATGTCGGGGAATTCGGCTAAAATCTCGTTCACCGCATGAATGCCAGAGGATTTATCCGCAAGCTGGATATCGGCAAGGATAAGATCGGGGCGATCTGCCAGCGCAAGTGCCACGGCTTCGACATGGGTGCGGGCATTGCCGGTGACACGGTGGCCAATGCCGCGCACGATATCGACGATGTCTAACGCGATGATTGCCTCATCTTCGATTACCAAAACCGAACCTGCGACTGATTCTTTCATTTCCGTCGCCGCAACGTCGATAAAGTGTGCAACTTCTTCGGCGTCGATCTGCATGATTGAGGCGATTTGTTCCACCGTGAAACCTTCGATCACATTCAACAGCAGTGCTTCACGCGAATTTGGCGTCAGCGTCAACATGTGGCCCTGCGCCCGCGCAGACAGGCCGTTGTCTGGCTCGCCCAGCGGCGATCCGGCGCTGGTCCAGACCCGGTGAAATGCATGAAAGAGTGCCACCTTGGGTTCTGGCACCACGCGCATGGCTGATAAATCTTCCAAAATTGCCTCAAGCGTAATAGCGGCAAACCGATCTCCGCTGATCTGATTGCCGGTAAGTGCGCGTCCGTAGCGCCGCAAATAAGGTAGGCTCCGACCAATTTCTGCGCTTAGGCTGGCTTCTTCAGACGAATTCATTGCAGTCCCCACATTATTTTCTATTGTCGGGAACCTAACGCATCAGAAGCGCGTTGGGTTCCATAGCAAAGTGCTGATCGGAAATAAAAAGTGTCAGGCGACATGTCAGGGAAAGTTGGAATGGACGAAAAGTCTGAGGGGGCGAAACCGTCCCGGCGGCGCGCCAATGGATTATCTGTAACCCGCGAAATAGATGAAAACCTCAAGCGCGTTTATCAAGCGGCGCTGACGGAAGAGGTGCCGGACCGGTTCACCAAACTTCTGGCGCAGTTGCGCGAGAAAGAACAAAAATCATGACACCTTCCGCGGGGGACCCGCGCGACGAAATCACCAGTCACATCCGTGACTTGCGCGCTTTTGCCATGTCACTTACCCGAAACCATGCTGCCGCTGACGATTTGGTGCAAGACACGATTATCAAAGCTTGGACGAATTTTGATAAGTTCGCCCTCGGCACAAACTTGCGGGCTTGGCTGTTCACGATTCTTCGCAACACGTTCTTTTCCAACCGCCGCAAAGCCAGCCGCGAGGTGGCTGATAGTGATGGCATTTATGCCGCAGGCTTGTCTGTGCTTCCCCAGCATGACGGCAAGTTGGCGTTTGGTGAATTTCTGGTCGCCTTCAACCAACTTTCCGCCGAGCATCGCGAAGTGCTTATTCTTGTGGGAGCGAATGGTTATTCCTACGATGAGGCAGCGGGCATGATGGGGGTGGCCACTGGTACCGCCAAAAGCCGCGCCAGCCGGGCGCGGGCGCGGCTGTGCGAGTTGATGGGCATGACATCGCCAACCGGGAACCCGTTGCTTGCGGATTCTGCCGTATTGGCGGTGGTACTGCAGTCAGGGCTTCGTGTCGCATGATCCCCAATGCAGTGCCGGGCCGAGTGTTGGGAAGGCTTGGGTTCCGTTTGATGGCGGCGTTTGGTATTGCGTTAATGCCGCTGGCACTGCTGTCGTATAGTCAGGCGCAAAAATTCGAGACCGAGTCGCAGGCCCGGTGGGAATCGGCGTTGTTCGGGGAAACCCTTTTGGCGGCGGCGGAGCAAATTGATGCGATAAGCCGGGCGCGCGGGGTCGTGGCGGCGGCGGCCATCACGGTTGTACCCATAATAGATAAGCTGGACGATTGCATCCAATTTATGCAAACGCTGATCAAGGCCGAAAGCAAACTGAGCTTTGCTGGTTTTATTCCTCTTGACGGAAATATGACATGTGCGTCGACTGGCAAGCCCTACAGTTTTGCGGGTAGTAAGGAATTGGCCGAGATCGAGGCCGATCCACAAGCAATGATGACAGTGAACCCGAAAGGTCCGATCAGCGGCGAGTCAGTTTTGATATTTTCACATCCGGTCAGAACCTCTGGTGGGGAATTGGCAGGTTTCATCGCCATTTCCATGCCGCACCGGTTGCTGCAAACCCGCCCCATATCGTTGGGTGTGCGCCCAAAAGATCGGTTGGCACCGCTGGCTTTGATGACGTTTGATGGCGAGGGAACGGTGCTAAGTGCGGCCTATGGCATCGAAACTGCAGAGGCGCGTTTACCGGTTCATCGCAGACTGGCGGAATTTGTCGGAAAAGAACCTTCGACATTTCGGGATGAGGTGCCGTCAGGGGAAACGCGAACCTTTGCCATTATGGCAATTGTTCCGGGTACACTTTATGTGCTGGGGTCTTGGCCATCGGCGATTATTGCGAATTTTTCTTTTGTCAACTTTCTTCCGTTATGGGTATTTCCCTTGGCAATGTGGTTGGCCAGCATGTTGGTGGCCTTTCTTGCTGCCGAACATCAGGTGTTGCGGCACGTCCGATCGCTTCGCCGATCGATCATTGATTTTGCGAGCGGCAACAGGCGTGCCGATCCGCCAGATCTTTCGACTGCCCCGAATGAGCTGCGAGACGTTGGTGTGGCTTATGAGCGGATGACGGCGTCGGTAGTACGGGACGAGGCGGTGCTTGAGGATTCCATTTACCAGAAGGAAGTTCTGCTGCGCGAAGTACACCACCGGGTGAAGAATAACCTTCAACTGATCGCGTCGATCATGAACTTGCAAATCCGTAAATCCGTGAACCCAGAGGCGCGGTCGCTGTTGCGGGGTTTGCATGAACGTGTGATGAGTTTGGCGACGGTGCACCGCGAGCTGTATCAGACCAGCGGTCTTGTAGATGTGCGGGCTGACGAGCTGCTGGAAAGCATCGTATCGCAGGTATTGCGCATGGGGGCGCGTCCGGACCATCCGGTCGAGACGAAAACGGCCTTTGATGACATCCGGCTGACACCGGATCAGGCGGTTCCCTTGTCTCTGATCCTGACAGAAGCGCTGACCAATGCGTTAAAGCACGCAAGCCCATCAGCGTCGGGCAAAACCAACCTTTCGGTGACCCTGCGCCGGACCAGCCCAGGCCATGCCGTGATGGAGATATCAAATTCTGCCGGCACTGGCGCGCCATCCGCGTTGCTGTCGAATATGGAAAGCACGGGTCTTGGCCAGCAATTGCTGATTGCGTTCGCGTCACAATTGATGGGCAAGCTAACCGTCGGGCCAGAGAACGGGTCTTACGTTGTTCGGCTCGATTTCCCACTTGTGCCGACAAAGTCGGACGCTGAAGGCGATAGCGGGCCGTGACGTCGGTTTGTCTCTGACGGTGCTGGTTTACCGTCCAAATGGGCAATTGATGTGGAACGGTCAGAACGGCTTTTGGGTTGATCGGTACAGTCGGCCAATTGGAAAGCGGGGCGATATCAGAGGTGATGATTAAAGCAAGATCATCGTTTGTTCTGACGTAGTCGCGGGGATTGTGCAAAAGCAACAGGGCCTTTCGCGCGACGTTGCATAGCGTGACTGGCGACCTGCAGCGCGGCCTTTGATCGAAGCGCCACAGTGCAAAGAAAGCTTCGGCAAAAGTTCCGGGGGTTTTCTCGTGTCAACCGCAATGATTGCCGGTGCCTTTAACGGTTGGCTGCAAACGGCCTGGTGCAATCGGCCGCAGGTTCGGAACTATCTGGATGATTGCCGCGTTGTCTGACCAGTGGCATCTGACGCCTCTATCTTTTAAGGAGAAACCCATGCTTGGCTGGGCACTTACATTTCTCGTAATCGCTTTGATCGCCGCAGCGCTTGGTTTTGGCGGCATCGCAGGCACATCGGCGGGTATCGCACAGATACTGTTCTTGGTATTCATCGTGCTGTTCATTGTGGCGATGATCGCAAGAGCGTTGCGGGGCCGCCCGCCAATGTAAAGAAGGCTTGATTTTGTTAAAGTAAAAGGGTCGCAGGTGTAAAACTGCGGCCTTTTTTCATTTGTGCCTTCCGTTGCGACGAACCGCTCATAACGGGAAGCGCGGAGTTGCTACTGTGCAGCATCGATAAACCGAAAAATTCAGCAACCGCAGCGGCGCAGCCACTGCCGCAGGCCCGTGGGCCCTCTGACATGCGCAAGACGCAGACGGCGGCAAGGCTGGGGACGAAACCGGTTATAATAATACGTACCGTGCCAAGGCATGCCGGGTGCAGCGTGACCGTAGCCCCGACCCACAACAAGCCCCAGATCCAGCCAAGTCCCAATGGGACGAAGGTCCAGAGTGCAGCGGTTAGGCGGGATCGGGTCCATCCGGGCACCGCACCTGCGCGTGCCGCGGGCCGATTGGCCATGGCTGTTTGTTTCAAAGCGGTTTCGGTCATGGCTGACTGCCCCCTGCACCTGACGTGACAAAGTTGGTGAGAAATTGCCGCCAGATCAGAACTGCGGTGCCAAGCGCCGCGCCCGTGATCCAAACCCATTTATGCCGGTTGATAAACGGCGGGGTCATCGCAAAATCGCATCCATGGACCGTTGGTTTTAAAACGGAAGTGCCCCCCGGCCGAAGCGCATCGCCAGATTCAATTTTCGTTAATTAAGCGGCCTGCTAAGGCGAAAATGAAATCTCGCATTTCGGCTCCTTTGCTTTAACAATAGTCGCCCCTCACGCATGGCGTTTACCAATGCCCTTCGATGCAGGGTCGCTAATGTGACAACAGTATCGGCAGTTTCAGGTCGCGCAGGATGCCGGTCGTGGCCCCGCCCATTACGAAGTCGCGCATGCGAGAGTGGCCAAATGCCCCCATGACCATCATGTCGGCGCCAATTTCGCCCGCGTGCTCCTGCAGCGCGCCCGCAATGGGCCGCCGGTTTGCCAAGACGAAAGAGACCGTGGTGTCGATACCGTGCCGGTCAAGATACCCGGCCAGCTTCATGCCCGGATTTTCATGAGGGAGCGTCTTTTCGTCCGTGACAACGGCAATTGTCACGGTTTTCGCCAGCGGCAGAAAAATCATCGCGTCGGCCATTGCGCGAGTGGCCACTCGGCTGCCATCCCACGCGATCATGACATGTTGAAACTGCGACGGGGCCGCGTCCTGTGGCACCAGAAGCGTTGGGCGACCGGATCCGAACATCACCGTTTCGGCCGTGGCCTGCATCGCCACGTCGTTGCCGCTCAGGCCAACCAAAACTAGATCGTGGTACCGGGCAATCGTCTCGGCGGCATCGCCGATTGTTCCCAAAGTACAGTCCAATGCTGTGCTGCGGAAGTCAACGCCAAGCGGTTCCAGTTCGGCCTGCATCGCCTTTACAAGTGCCACCCCTTTTATGTGGCACTTGGCGGTCACTTCGCGCACCATGCTTTCGACATTGATCAGCATGTTCCCCATGATCGACGAGGCTGGCGGAAACGTGGCATTCAGAACCAGACCATGCACATCGGCCGTCAGGTGCCGTGCCACAGCGCCGACATGGGCCGCGATGGCCGCGGAATTTCCGTCAGGATAGGTGTGAAGCGGTACCAGGATTTGAACAGTCATGCCTTGTCCTTTCGTGACAGGGTGGGATGTTTGGCGTGAAATCTCAGCGGATGGGCTTAGCCTGTTTAACTTTCCAGGATCACCATAACTCCACAGTCGGTATTAAAAGGCATCAACCAGATACTAGGTGTGCGGCCACCTAAGTGTGTTGACATGGATCAAAGAGGCGCAAAAATTGCGCCATACAGTAAACGTGTCGTCAGTGCCACGAAACATTTCGCAACCGTGACTGGCGTTTGGTCACACCAATACTTTGATCTGCGTCAATGCAGGCCTTGGCGTGAAGCGGCAATGTGGTGGCACAGAGCCTCGTCGCAAAGTGGCGTGGCAACACTCCTCAAAGGGATCGCCACCATGGCTTATAAATCGCTCTTGACCATTATCAGTAACCCTGTCGCAGTTGCGCCTACGCTTGCTGCTGCGATTTTGCTGGCGCGGCGCGAAGATGCTCATCTTGAGGTGCTTTGTCTGGGCATCGACCACTCTCAGGTTGGATATTATTATCCGGCGGCAGGGCCCATCTATAATCTTGACGACATTGCCCGCGCAGAAGCGGACGTGGCCGCATTGCAAAAGTTGGTTACAGACCGTTTGGGCACCGAAGGGCTGCGCTTTTCAGTGGAAACCGCCATCGCGCAGATGGGCGGATTGACCGATCTGATCGCCCGGCAAGCCCGGTTCAATGATCTTGTTATTCTGCCCATTCCTTACGGCAAACATGCATCGACCTATGCTGATCTGCTGGTCGAGGCGGCGCTGTTTCAGGGTCGCGCACCGGTGCTTGTTGTGCCCGTGAACGGCCTGCCCGAGGCGTTGGGGACGACAACGCTGGGCCAGGAAATCATCGTGGCATGGAATGAGAGTGCCGAGGCATTGGTGGCCATCCGCAAAGCACTGCCGCTTCTGCGTGCCGCCAAACAAGTGACCATCGCAATTATAGACCCGTCGCCCCAAAGTGCGGAACGGTCCGATCCCGGCGGTGCATTGTCACAAATGCTGGCGCGGCACGGCGTCCATGTCGAAGTGGCCGTGCTGGCCAAAACGATGCCGAAAGTGACAGAGGTGCTGAACCGGCTGGTGCGT
>JACMNW010000207.1 GCA_014378345.1 Pseudorhodobacter sp.
CCTGTGTCGGGGCGAAATTGCCCTGACTGCCAAAGGCAATGATGTTAAGGTGATCCGGCTTTAACGGATCACCAATTACCGGTGGAAGTTATCGGCGGACTGCCCGCGCATTGCGTGCTCCCTGCACGATGATCTGGCTGGTGCCTTCAAGCTTGATATCCGACAGGGACACGGCAACCGCCACTTGGCGCGACCGGGGCGTGTTGACATCGGTTGCCGAAATTGGCGGAAGAACGCGGAAATCATAGATCAGCACGCCTTCCTTTTCGATCGGACGTGCCACCAGTTCGGCATCCCAATACCCCTGCACCGGCGTGCGCCCCTCAGCCCGGATGATTGCCCCGCCGGGGAAAGCCTCGATATCCAGCGACAGTACCTCATCCACCAAAGCGCGCGGGTCTTCCGCCGCCGTGGTTGGCAACAACACCTGCTCCACCGGCGCAGACCGGCCGAACCAGTTGAACGGATTCAGGCGCGAGTCGCGGATGGCACCGCAGCCGCCCAACACAACCACCAACGACAGTGTAACCAGCAGCGAAGATTTCATGCGCAGTCCCTCAAACCCTTTTCCCTTGGCTATCCGATCCTGCCCGCTTTGAAAAGCGCCGCGACAACAGGTCTGCCGTGAAGGCCTAGACCTTTCGCGCCCCAACCCTTACCTCAGTGTGACACCGGAGAAATTCGCCATGGCCACCGCCGCATTTGAAGACATCGCAGACACATTTGAATTCCTTGACGATTGGGAAGATCGCTACCGCCATGTCATCGAACTTGGCCGCGCCATGCCACCGCTTGACGAAGCTTTCCGCGTGCCCGCCTTCAAGGTTGATGGCTGCGCCAGCCAGGTTTGGATCCGGCCCATCATCGCAGGACAGGGAGAAGCAGCCCTGTTCGATTTCATGGGTGAAAGTGACGCGATGATCGTGCGCGGCCTTATCGCCATTTTGCACGCGCTTTATGCAGGTGTCAGTGCAGCCGATGTGGCCAAGATTGATGCCGCCGTTGAATTGGGCCGCCTTGGCCTGAACGACCATTTGTCGGCACAACGATCTAACGGCGTGCGCGCTATGGTGGAACGCATTCGCACTACGGCGGCAGAGGCAGCGGTTTAGCTGCGCACCACCTTCACTTTGTCTGTGTAAAACGCCAGATGCCCGGCAATCGCATCCATGCCTTCAATCGGGGCTTCATACGACCACACCGCGTCTTTCAAAACGCGGGCGCCTGTGACGATGGAATAATAACTGGCTTGCCCCTTCCACGGGCAGGTGCTTGTACGAGCGCTTGCATCCAGCAGCGCCATCGCCACATCTTCGCGCGGTACGTAAATCACTGGGGCATGGGACCCTTCGGTCATCTCCAACGCACGAGACGATTCGCCTATCACTGCGCCATCCGCACGGATCACATAGGTTCCTGGGGCTTGGCGAATTTTGATATGGTCTGCCATGTCGTGCTCCGATTTATGGGTCCACACATACAGCTGGCAGGCAAGCGATGTTTGCGCAAGCATTACAGTGGCGCAGTGGCGGCGATCAGCCAAGTCAGCGCATCTGCGCTTAGCCGGGGGCCAATTTTAGCGCGGGTTTCCGCGTGATATTCATCCAGCCAAGCCCGTTCGCCGGGGGCTAACAGGTCCACCAGAATCAACCGCCGATCCAGCGGCACGAAGGCCAGCGTCTCAAACGCCAGATGTACACGCGCATCCGCCCCGGCCAAGGCAGGCGCAGGTTCGACGACAATAAGGTTCTCCAGCCGGATGCCAAACGCCCCTTCGCGGTAATACCCTGGCTCGTTGGATAGAATCATGCCCACTTCCAGCGGCACATCCGACACCCGGCTGATCCGCTGCGGCCCTTCATGCACTGACAAAAATGCGCCCACACCGTGCCCGGTGCCATGGTCAAAATCCATACCCGACAGCCACAGATTGTACCGCGCCAACGGGTCCAGATCGCGCCCCGCGAGGCCTTTCGGGAACCGCACCCGGCTGATGGCAATCATGCCTTGCAACACGCGCGTATAGCACGCCCGCGCCTCGTGCCCCGGATCACCAACCGCGATTGTTCTGGTGATATCGGTGGTGCCATCCACATATTGCGCGCCAGAATCTACCAGCAAAAGCTCGTTTTGCTGCACAGTCCGGTTTGACCCCTCGGTCACCCGGTAGTGCATGATCGCGCCATTTGGCCCCGACCCACAGATCGTATCGAAGGAAATGTCGTGCAAAACATTCGTCGCCCGCCGAAACCCTTCCAGCGCCGTCACCACATCAATTTCGGTCAATCCACCTTCCGGAGCACGCGCGTCGAGCCAGCACAAAAATTCTGCCATCGCGGCACCATCGCGCAAATGCGCTTCACGCGTCGCTGCGATTTCAGCCGGGTTCTTGCAGGCTTTGGGCAAGCGGCAGGGGTCTGCCCCCCAAGCCACCTCGATCCCCGCGTCCTTCATTTCATGGCTTACCGCCAGCGGGGCGGTTGCACGGTCCACCCGCACGGGGCCGGTCAAAACACGCAAAGCCGCCACAAACGCTGCAACTGGTTGCAAATCAACCGCAGCCCCCAAATGCGCACGCACTTCGGCCCCAAACTTCGCCGGATCAGCAAATACCGTCACCCGTGCATCATCGTACAAAATGGCAAAACCATGCACAATCGGGTTGCGCGGCACATCCGCGCCCCTGATGTTCAACAGCCAGCAAAGGCTATCCGGCAACGTAATCACCGCTGACGTTTGCCCTGCTTTCCGCAAACCCTCTGCCAGCTTTGCGCGCTTGGCCACGCTGCTTTCCCCAGCCAAAGCCTCAGGATGCACAAAGGCCAGACCCATAGGTGCTATTGGCTGGTCGCTCCATACGGAATCAACAATATTCCCACAAGACCGCAGGGTTACGCGCGTATCTTCAAGTGCTATCTCAAGTGCCGCAATCTCATCTGCGGTATGCAACCACGGATCAAACCCCACCACACCTGCGTTCAGATTCTCTTTGATCCAAGCCCCTGCCGACATCTCGGGCCAAGGCACTGGGGTAAACTGTGCCAGATCCACTTGCCCCTTCACCTGCACCCGGTAGCGTCCGTCAATGAACACACCCGCCACATCCGGCAGCACGACGCAAAACCCCGCAGACCCCGTAAACCCCGTCAACCATTGCAACCGTTCATCGCGCGCCGCCACATATTCCCCCTGATGCGCGTCGGCACGGGGGATGATGAACCCTGCCAAGCCCTCAGCCGCCAAAGCGCCCCGTAGTATGGCCAGCCGCGCCGCGCCAGTTTCAGGTGAAGCTACCGCGTCAAACGATTGAAACATCAGCCAAACTTTCGCTTTCCAAATGCCTTCGCCCGCTTCTTCGCATCCACTTCAAACAGCCCGGCCAACTGTTCGGTCATTGCCCCCGCCAACTGCTCCACATCAGTAATCGTCACCGCGCGCTGATAATACCGCGTTACGTCATGGCCAATACCAATGGCAATCAGTTCAACCTGACGGCGCTTTTCAACCATGGCAATTACGTCGCGCAGGTGCTTTTCAAGATAGTTCGCCGGGTTGACCGACAGGGTGCTATCGTCCACTGGCGCACCGTCGGAAATCACCATCAGAATTTTCCGCGCCTCTGGCCGCGCCGCCATCCGCCTGTGCGCCCATTCCAGCGCCTCGCCGTCGATGTTTTCCTTCAAAAGCCCTTCTTTCATCATCAGCCCCAGATTGGGCCGCGCGCGCCGCCAAGGCGCATCGGCGGATTTGTAGATGATATGGCGCAAATCGTTCAGCCGCCCAGGCTGCTGCGCGCGCCCGGCTGCTAACCAGCGTTCCCGCGCCTGACCGCCTTTCCAAGCCCGCGTGGTAAAGCCCAGAATTTCCACCTTTACGGAGCACCGCTCCAAAGTCCGCGCCAGCACATCGGCACAAATTGCAGCTATTGAGATCGGCCGCCCGCGCATTGAGCCAGAGTTATCCAGCAACAGCGTGACACAAGTATCACGAAACTCGGTATCCTTTTCGCGCTTGAACGACAGCGGTGTTGTCGGGTTCGCCACCACCCGCGCAAGACGCCCGGCATCCAGCGTGCCTTCTTCCAGATCAAATTCCCAGCTACGGTTCTGTTGCGCCTGTAGACGCCGTTGCAATTTATTCGCCAGCCTGGAGACCGCACCCTTTAACGGTTCCAACTGCTGATCAAGATACGCCCGTAGCCGTTCCAGTTCCGCCGTTTCCGCCAAATCCTCCGCCCGGATTTCTTCATCAAAGTCAGTGGTATACACGGCATAATTCGGGTCAGCATCCGAATGCGGCGCAGGGGCAGGCGGCTCTAACGGAGCCTCGCCTTCCGGCAATTCCGCCTCGTCGCCTTGCTCCATATCGGCGCTGTCTTCCATGGTGACCTGCGCCTGTGACGCATCTTGCTGGTCATCCTGGGTCTGCTCGGGCGAGGCTTCAGAATCCTCCCCCTCATCCTGCTCATCGCCAGATGAATCTGGCTGATCTTCGTCCTGCTCGGCCTCGTCCGCGCCATCCTCAGGGTCGTCCATATCGGGGTCATCGCCCAACTGGTCGCCATAACCAAGATCAGCAATCACCTTGCGGGCAAGCCGCGCAAACGCCGCCTGATCCGCCAACACATGGTCCAGATTGCTCAGCGTTTCCTGCGCTTGCCCCTCGATAAATTCGCGCCACAGCCCCATCACATTGGCGGCCCCTTTGGGCAAATCGCGCCCCGTTGCCAGATGCCGCACCAGATACCCGGCAGCCACAGCCAAAGGCGCATCCGCTTTTGCGGTAATCTGCGCATAGCCCTTGCGGTCCGCCTCATGGCCGATTTTGGCATCAATATTGCCCGCCGTGCCTGGCATGGACCGCGCCCCCACCGCCTCGCAGCGTGCGGTTTCCATCGCATCGTAAATCTCACGCGCCAGCGCCCCGGTTGGGGTATAGCGCTGCGACACGCTGTCATCATGGAATTTGCGCCGCAAAGCAAATGCATCCGCTGTGCCGCGCGCCAACAACACCTCATCGCGGGTCATCCGCCGCGACACCTGCGGCAAGCGCATATTGTCTTTGGTCATCCCCGATGGGTCGACCGAGAATGTCACCGTCAAATCGGGATCATTCGCCATGGTTTTGGTGGCCTCGGCGAGGGCCTTCTTGAACGGATCGGCGGGGTTGTCACTGGCTTTGGTCATGCCCCAGATTAATCACCCGAAGCGCGCGGGGGCAAGGGTGGCAACGGCTTCATCGCGGCATTCCTTCGCAAGACAATCGCCGTTGTGCATAGGCGCACGGAACATCTCCAGTTGTGCGCAGTTGCTATAGCGACAGACACAATCAATTTATCGCAAGCATTCACTCTGTCTCAATAGGAAAACCCATGGCTAACAAACCCAAAATTGCCCTCATCATCGGCTCCACCCGCGCCGCGCGTTTTGCCGATATTCCAGCACAATGGATGTTGAAGCAAGCTGAGGCCCGTAGCGATATGACCATCGAACTGGTCGATCTGCGCGATTATAACTTGCCGCTGTTCAACGATATGGCATCAAACGCTTATGTGCCGACCGCCGATGCAGGTGTTGCCGTCTGGCAAAAAAAACTTGCCGAATTTGACGGCTATATTTTTGTTGTCGCTGAATACAACCATTCCGTCACCGGATCGCTGAAAAACGCCCTCGATAACGCCTATGTTGAATGGGCGCACAAACCAATGGCAGCCATCGCCTACGGCTCCATGGGCGGTGCCCGTGCGCTGGAACACCTGCGCGGAATTGCGGTAGAATTGCAAATGGTGCCCGTACGTAACGCAGTCCACATCGGCGGCGGCGATTTCTGGAAGGTCCACCCCGGCATGGGCGGCTCAGGCAATATGGCTGATATTGAAGCAGCCTTGCTGCCATCCGCCAAACTGACGCTGGATGATGTGGTCTGGTGGGCGAATGCCACGATGGCGGCTAAGGCGTAGATTACTCGTAGACCACAAAAATTGCGTAGGGTGCGCATTCATTGCGCACCTTTTTTATGTAAAACCCCAAGGGTCGATCACCACAACGCCGGGAAACTGAAAATCCCGCGTGTTTCGGGTGACAATCGTAAACCCACGGATAATCGCGGTCGCCGCAATCAAGCTGTCCGCAAACGGAGCTGGATCTGGCACATGCAAAGACGCCGCAAGCGCTGCCACCCGGTCGTCCACGGGAATGATGCGGCCTAAAAAAGCTGGCATCAGCCTGCTTTCAATCCACGCCCGCAAAGTAGCACCCTGTTTTTCGTCGCGCCGTTCCATCAATAGCGCGCCCTTTTCAATTTCAAAAATCGTTATGACGGAAATGAAAAGCCGCTCAATTGGCTGCGAGTCGGCCCATGCAACAACGCGCGGATCGGCCTTGCCGTAGCTGTCCTTGCGAAACTCTGACAGGACATTGGTGTCCAGCAGGTTCATGTTTCAAAGTCGAAATCAACCGCGCGCTCCGGCCCCCGGTTCCGGAAATCATCAAACTCGATGTCTATATCCGCCATCTCCGGCATGGCCAGCATATCAAGGATCGACTGTTTGGGCCCCGCCAAACGTTCATACGCCTCCACCGTCAGCAAAACATGCGTGGTCCGGCCCCGGTCGGTCACAAACACCGGCCCAGACGCCGCCTCACGCTTGGCACGAGAGGTGTCTTGGTTGAATTCACGCGATGTAAGTGTAGCAGTCATGGGGCACCTTTGATGTAGATATGTTGCTACATAGCAGGGGTTAGGGGGAAAATCAAGGGTGGGCGGGGTTCACCCGGCCACTGCTGTCGGTTTGGCGGGGAGAACCCCACCCTACTAACAAGTGGTCAAGGAATCATGTCTGGCCCGTAAGTCGTCAAGCAGTTCTGATAAAGCGTGATGAAGGTCTGCGCGTCCTTAGTCATCAATCGATCATCGCTATGACCAACTTTCCCAGGACCAACCAGCCAAAGATCAACATACTCGATGGCACCCGGCGTAAGTTCGTCAACGAGCGGTGCCACTTGCAGTTCTTCGGTTGGTGTCAGGGTGTAACTGAAACGCGTTATCGTCTTTCCGAGGGTGTAAGTCTTCCCGTCAGCCTTAATGACCGGAGTCCCCTCCATCGCATCAAAGCCACGTATTAAGGCCACATCGGCTGCAATAACCTGCCGACTTGGTTTGCGCCGGCAGCAAGAGGCAGTATCCACGACACAGCGCACATCAGTCCTAGCAGAAATTTTGACGGGTGGTTCCGAAACCTCACTTCATCGCCATACTCGCCGCACTTTCCGGTAGTTCCTCGTTGAAGCACCGCTGATAAAACTCCGCCACTGTCTGCCGTTCCAGCTCGTCGCACTTATTCAGGAACGTCAGCCGGAACGCATAGCCCAGATTGCGGAAAATCTCGGCGTTTTGCGCCCAGGTGATCACCGTCCGGGGCGACATCACGGTTGACAGATCGCCGTTCATGAATGCCGTCCGCGTCAGATCTGCCACCGTCACCATCTGCGATATCTGCTTGCGGCCCTTTTCCGTATTGTAATGCGGGTTCTTGGCCAGCACGATCGCGGACTCTGCATCATGCGAAAGGTAGTTCAG
>JACMNW010000208.1 GCA_014378345.1 Pseudorhodobacter sp.
CAACGCGCTGGTGCAAGAGGTGCATCAGCTTATCCTGCCGGGGCTGGAGCCGCGCGGGACCATGGTTACGGATATGGTGATTGCAGGGCGACCCTTGCGTATTGTCAACGTACATCTTGGGTTGTTGCCAAGCTCGCGCGCCGCACAGGCGCGGGCGCTGATTGCCAAGGTTGAACAGATGAACCGACGTCCGACCTTGGTGTTGGGTGACCTGAATGAATGGCGCGATGACAGCGCCGCCCTGCAGACTTTGGGCAAGCATTTCCAGATTTCTGACGCTCGTGCAAGCTTTCCGTCACGTTATCCGCTGCTGGCGCTTGATCGCATGATGTTGTCCGCCGACGGCGAACTGCTGGATGTGACAACACATGACAGTCCGCTGTCACGCCGCGCATCAGACCATCTGCCGATCAAGGCAAGGCTGCGGCTGGCGAATGGGATCGTATCATGATGGCATCCGCCCTACAGATACTGGTGTTGGTCGCCGGACTGGTGGGCTTGATTGTCATCCTGTCGTGGTTGGCCCACAGGTCGTACCGCCGTTTTCTGCAAACGGCGAGCCGGCGCGCATCAACGGCCTTGCCCGTTGCAGGGCCACAAACGCCGCTTGATCAGTTGTTTGCGGCAATGGAAGTCGACCATGCAGGGCAAAGCGGGCTTATGCTGCTGTTGGAAAACGCGGATGCTTTTGCTGCCCGGGCGCTGTCGGCGGCACAGACCGGGCGCAGTCTGGACCTGATGTATTACATCTGGCGCACCGATCTGGCGGGCTGGCTGCTGATTGACGCATTGGTTGCTGCGGCGGATCGCGGTGTTCGCATCCGCCTTCTGCTGGACGATGTTAACGTGCAGGGCTTTGACCGTACATTTCTGGCGCTGACCCAGCATCCGCTGATCGAGGTGCGCCTGTTCAACCCGATCCGCAATCGCGGCCATGTCGTGCGCCGTATGGTCGAAATGGCCTTGGGTGTGTCGCGCTTTAACCGCCGAATGCATGGCAAGCTTTGGATCGCCGACGGACGGCTGGTTATCTTGGGTGGGCGCAACATTGGTGACACCTATTTTGGCGCAGACGAACGGAACCCGATCTCGGTCGATGCGGATGTGATGCTGGTGGGGCCAAAAGTGGCTAAAGTCTCGGCGGTGTTCGACAGCTATTGGAACCTTGGCCTGTCTTTGCCGATTGTAGCGTTGTGGCCAAGTTTCAAGGCGGACAAACAGGCCTTTCACAAGCGGTTGGCGCGGCATGTGCAGTCTGCTTTATCGCGGCAGTTCATGACGAAAGTCATGGAGGGCAGGTTGCAAGACCACTTTCTGACCGATCAGCTTCGCTGGACGGATCAGGTCCAACTGCTGGCCGACCCACCCGACAAGGCCTATGGCAAGCACACCGCGCCTTGGATGGACACGGCTATCGCCACGATTTTGAATTCTGCGAAAACCGAGGTGCGACTGGTCACGCCCTATTTCGTGCCTGGCACAGCAGGACTTACGGGGCTGACCCGTCTGGCCGCGCGCGGGGTCAAGATATCGCTGATCACCAATGCGCTGTCTGCCACCGATTTGATCACGGTCTACGGTGCCTATCGCACTTATCGCGGCCCGATGCTGGCGGCGGGGGCAGACATCTATGAATTTTCCAAACCCGCGCTGTCAGAACGCAAGCGCGACGTGCTTCATTCCAAGGTGTTTGTGATCGACGGTCACCACGCAATTGTCGGCTCGCTGAACTTTGATTTGCGGTCGGCCTACATCAATACGGAATTGGCGGTGCTGTTTGAAGAGCCGCAGTTGGTAGCTGACCTGATCGCCATGTTCGACACGCTGGCCTCGCCAGCCCAAGCCTACCACGTCACCTGCGAGGGCCGTGCGTTGCGATGGGCGGTTGCCCGCCCGGGTCTGCCTGCAGTCATGACGACAGAGCCGGAGGCCGGTTGGTCACGCCGGGCGGTTTCGTGGATCGTAGGGCACTTGCCGATCAAGTCCTATCTCTGACCCTTCACGGGGCCGTGAGTAGTTTCCGAGGGTTCAGCCATTGGTCGTATCGGTGCAACATCGGGGAAAGCCAACTGCGAGGATTGAACATGCCAAATGACCGAAAAGCCTATCTCATCGGCAGCGGTCATCTTTCAGAACGGGTCGATGACTGATGCCTCAAGCTTGGGCACGATGACCATGGCGCCGCCGCACCTGACCAGGGCCGATAGTGGCGGCTGGACTTTGTGGGAGAAACTTTGCGACGGACGGCCCGGGTTCGGCAATCCTGCCGCCTTCAATTCCAGCATCGCCGAAAGTTAATAGGCATCTTTCACCCGCACGCTGCGGGATACTGCATTCTTTGACCGGATGCAGGCGCTTTCTGGCAATGTGGCAGGCACCGGCGGCTTGGTTACCTTCAAGGATTCCAATTGGCTGATGTCGGTTGTTCTGGCGCATCAGCCGCACTTTGCAAACCAGCCGACGGACGTGCAGGTGTTCTGGGGCTACGCGCTGCACCCCGACCGGATCGGCGATTTCGTCGCCAAACCGATTGCAGATTGCACCGGGGCCGAGATTTTGCAGGAACTGTGCGGCCATCTGAACTTTGATCTGGCCACCACCTTTGCCGCCGCAAACTGCATCCCCTGCCGGATGCCCTATATCACCAGCATGTTCATGCCGCGGACGGCGACTGACCGTCCACTGCCGGTGCCTGCCAACAGCCACAACCTTGGCCTCGTGAGCCAGTTCGTGGAAATCCCCGAGGATGTGGTCTTTACCGTCGAATATTCGGTGCGGGCGGCGCAGATGGCGGTTTATCAACTGCTGGACATTGATAAGGAAATCCCGCCAATCCTGCACCATGACAGATCGCTAAAGGTCAATTTTGATGCAGTGGTGAAGGCGTTCGCGTAGGGTGCGGGACGATTGACCTGTCGCAAAGCGAACGTCGGCAGTGCGGGATAAGGTCATTTGCCAATGTGGTTTTCAGAAAAGCCCTCAGAAAAGCCCATTGTCGTTTTTGGAACCGTCTGAAATCACCTGAAGCACGTCCCAATGCTCGACAATTTTCCCGGCGTCGTCAAATCGGAAAATGTCGATACCTGCATAATCGTCGCTGCCGGGCCATATCTGGTGGCAATGAAGAACAACAAAATTGCCCTCCGCGATGGCCCGCTTGAAATGGGTTACTTTGCCGGGGTAATCACCAGCCATCTTTTCAAAATACGCGATGAACGCCTCTTTACCATCCGCCACATGGGGATTGTGCTGGATGTAGACAGCCCCGGCGTATCTCTCAATGGCCTCCCGGGGCCGGCATTCGTTGAACATAAGATCGTAGAAAGCCTGTGCATTGGCTTTGTTCGCTTCGGGGTTCACTGTCATCACCACCACATCTTTCGCTTGCTGCAAGATCAGTCAGTCAGATCAACAGCTTTTTTCAAGCTTTAAGCAAAGATTTCGGGTCTTCGAAAACTGATCCGCGCCCCGGCTTAAATCAGGCCAGCATCTTCAGCAGCGCCTCCGCCGCGGCTTTCGATGACGCTGGATTCTGGCCTGTTACCAGTCTGCCGTCGACAACCACATGCGATGCCCAATCGTCCCCTTTGGAGTAGAGGCCGCCGTTCGCTACCAGCATGTCCTCGACCAGAAACGGCACCACATCGGTCAGCCCTGCCGCCGCTTCTTCGGTATTGGTAAACCCGGTCACATTGCGGCCCGAAACCAAGGCCTTGCCATTGGCGCCCTTGGTATGCCGGAAAATAGCAGGTGCGTGGCAGACAGCGGCGATAGGGCGGCCAATGCTGGCAAAGTGTTCGATCAGGTGGATGCTTTTGGGGTCTTCTGCAAGATCCCATAGCGGCCCGTGGCCACCGGGAAAGAATACGGCGTCAAAGGCGTTCAGGTCCAGATCGGCCAGTTTCACCGTTGTGGCCAGCGCTGCCTTTGCTGCCGCATCGCCTTCGAGCCGGCGGGTATCGTCAGTCTGGGCACCCGCTTCATCGCTTTTTGGGTCCAGCGGTGGTTGCCCGCCCTTGGGCGAGGCCAGCGTGATCTTAACCCCCGCATCACCAAGCACATAATAGGGGGCGGCGAATTCCTCGAGCCAGAAACCGGTCTTTTTGCCGGTATCGCCCAGTTTGTCATGCGAAGTCAGGACCATAAGAATGTTCATCTGCGAATTTCCTTGTTATCGATCATTTTTGCGGGGCCGACATGGATCACCCGCTTGCCAAAGTTTTCGCCGCGCAAGAGCCCGATGAACGCAGCCGGGGCCGCTTCCAGCCCTTCGATCACGTCCTCAATGTAGTGCATCTTGCCTGCGGCCAGCCAGTCGCCCATCGCTCTGGCAAACTCTGGATACAGGTGCCCAAAGTCCTGAAATATTATAAACCCCCGCATTGTAAGACGTTTGCGCAGAATCTGGCCCATCAACAATGACATTCGATCCGGCCCCTTGGGTGCCTCGGTCGCGTTGTATTGCGACACCAGACCACAAAGCGGAATGCGCGCACCCGTGTTCAGCAGCGGCAGAACAGCGTCAAATACCGCGCCACCCACATTCTCGAAATAGATATCAATCCCCTTGGGAGTGGCCGTTTGCAGCATCTGCGCAAACTCGGCAGACTTGTGATCAATGCAGGCGTCAAATCCCAGCGTGTTCACAGCGTAGCTGCATTTTTCCGCCCCACCAGCGACGCCCACCACATGGCAACCCATCAGCTTTGCAATCTGCCCGACCGTCGCCCCCACCGGCCCGGTTGCTGCCGCCACGCAAACCACCTCGCCCGGTTTCGGCGCCCCGATCTGCGTCAGGCCAGCCCATGCCGTAAACCCCGGCATGCCCATGATGCCCAAAGCCCATGATGGATGCGCAGGATCAGTGCCAAGCGATGTGACACCCTTGCCATCCGATAGAGCATAATCCTGCCAGCCATTGTAACTCAGCACCCAGTCGCCCGCAGCGAACCCGTCAACATGCGACGCCACAACCTGCGCTACGGTTCCGCCCTCCATCACGGCACCTACAGCTACAGGAGCGGAATAAGACGGCGCATCGCTCATCCGGCCCCGCATGTAGGGGTCGAGCGACAGATATTCGGTGCGCAGCAGCATCTGGCCCGGCGCGGGGTTGGGCAGGGCGGCGGTTTCCATGCGCAGGGTTTCCACTGTTGGCTCGCCCTTGGGCCGGGCGGCTAGCATCAGACGACGGTTCAGGGTCAGGGATTGCGGCATAAGTTGTCTCCGATCAGTTTATGAAACGCCAAGCGACAGGCGCACCAGTGCTGGCAAAGACGCGGCTCCGGTCCGGCGCATGATCGCGGCGCGGTGGTTTTCAACCGTGCGCTGGCTGATATTCAAATCAGCCGCGATGTTCTTGCTGGAGTTCCCTTGCAGAACCAGGGCCATCACCTGATGTTGCCGTGGTGTCAGCACGGCCAAAGCGGTTGATGAGTTAGCAGTAAGCCGCGCCAGGGCCACAGCCAGCTTTCTGTTTTGCTTTATCAGCGCACCATTCCGCGACAGCAACTCCTTGACGGACGGGTTTCTATTTGCAGGCACTGGCACTGCATTTTCGTTGGGCAAGGCAAAGGCGTGGCGGGTTGAAGCCGTAAAGTACGCAAGGTCGTTCGGCATAGGCGGCCCCTTTTCAAAGTGCGCTGCAGAAACAGCAAAATTCTTTCCTGACTATGTCTCACTTAACCGGCGCGGCACTAACTTCGATTAGCTCACAGCAGCATGAGTAGTTTCCGAGCCTTTCGGCGGCTGCATCCGACTTGCTATGTTTAACGCACCGGATGCCGGGCGGTTCCCCTTGTTGTGCGCCTGATTGCGCCCCGGCGACTTTTGCCTTTCGCGGGGTCGCTGTCGGCATCCGCCACCCCATAAAACCACCGTCAAAGGACCCAAAGCCCATGCATCAGACCCACAACACGCTGTCCGAGACTATCCGCACCCAGTCCGTTGCTATGTTGAACAAACACTTGGCCGCAGCGATTGATCTGCATGGTCAGATCAAACAAGCGCATTGGAACGTACGCGGCCCCGGTTTTATCGCCATTCATCAGTTGTTCGACAAAGTGGCAGAGACGGCGCTGGACGCCTCTGACCTGCTTGCCGAACGCGCGGCGGCCTTAGGGGGCACGGCCGAAGGCACAGTGCAGGTAGCAAGCGCAAAGTCATACCTTGTGCCCTACGAGCTGGGCGTGGCCAACGAAGCCAAGCATATCTTTGCCGTCTCCGCCACTTTGGCCGCCTTTGGCCAAGCCATCCGTGACGCGGCAAGTACGTCGACAACACAAGGTGATACGACCACAGCGGACCTTTACACGGAAATTTCGCGCGGCATCGACCTGCAGCTGTGGTTTGTTGAATCCCATCGTGTTCCGGCCTGACGATCCGTTGAAAAAGCGGCTTTGCCCGCCGGGTTCAGACCGGGTGGGCAGCGTCCATCCCATTGCCATCATCGAGCTGCCGAAGAGCGCTGACCTGTAAGCCCAATTTTGCACGACCAGATCAAACCTTGGGTCAAAGAAGGTGGGGCAGGGTCAGAGAAATATGTGTCGTCGGTCAATTTTTTTGAAACTTTGCGGTCCGCAAGGCGCATTCATTGGACCAATCATTCCGGGCTTGATGCGGACCACGCGCCGTGACCGCGCGCATAAGGCCCGGCGACACCGGATCTGCTGCGGTTTCCGTATCTTCTGTAAACGCGGATATCGTGCGTCACCGAGGTGACGCCGGGGGCCGCCCACGCCGTCGTCCCCGCAAAGGCACGAACGTCCCAGTAGTCCACGGTGCCTGTCAAGGTGACCTTGCCGTCCCTTGCCGTCACATCGGTCTTTTCAGGGCAGAGCCATGACCGGTTCAGCGCGATCATGATGTCGTCCTTGATGACGCCAGCATCTACGCGGTTTGATGGTGATCTGGTTGGACACCCCCGTTTGGGCATAGGTATCGACATGGCCGATCAGCGTGACCACTCCGTCCTTGGTTGTCACACCTGTGGTGGCTGAATTGATGCTTTTTTCCCGTTTGAGTTCGTCGAGCACGGATTGCTTGAGTTGCGTGTCTGTCGACATCGTTGTCTCCATTGAAATGGATGGCAAAGGGCGCGGCGGGCATCCCGCATGTCAGCCCCCAGCAGCAGCCCAGCACCCCCCGCACATTCGATGGCAGCGTCGGAAACTACGTCCAAATTGGCCCTGCGCGCATGAGTAGTTTCCGAGGCTACTGCGTTTACCCCGATACCAGTATTGTTGTAAACAAGCGGCATATTCATGCCGCCGCGTCCCTAAAATGGAAGGCTACCCAATGCCGCCGCCACCTGTGCCAAACATCATCGTGGTGATCGACCATGCCGGGGCAAAAGTCTTTCAAACGCAACAAGCCCGCGCCGGGGCTTCGGCTTCAGAAATCGTACCCGACCCGCCGCAGCAGTTTCAACATCAGAAGAAATCCGAGTCGGATGACGAGGACCACGAAGAAAATCATGCGGCTGACCTGCAGTTTTTTGAACAGATTGCAGTCGCCTGCAAAGCCGGTGGACGGATCGTCCTGATCGGGCGCGGCAAGGGCCAAAGCAACGAGGCGCACCATTATCGTGCGTACCTTGATGCCCATCACCCTGACGTGTCAGCCCGCGTTCTTCCCCTGCTGACGGCTGATCTGTCGCATATCACCGACGCCCAGCTGATCGAACTGGGCCAGCAAACCCTCCACGCGGCAGCAATCGGCTGAACGTGGCGTTTGCCTCACGTCGCACCCTGTAACCTGATAGGTGAAGCATGACTAAACCTCATGCGATCCTCGATACGGCCCGACTAAACGCGCAGAACCTGCTTAAGAAGACCAGCGCGACGTCGAAAAACTCGAAGCCGCCACAAAATTGATTCAGAGCAAGGTTGCTGGGGGCAAGGACGACGTTTAACACGCCATTGCCGCTTTGCTGGCTGCCTCGCATGATGCCGCGCAAAGCCTGAGCCATGCTGTGGCAGAGTTCCGCTCCAAGGCTGCAAAAGCCATTGAGCCGCAAAGGTACCCGCATGAAAAACTACATCGGCCTTGTCTTCTCAAACGACAACAAGGTTCAGGCGACCGGATGGCGCGCCACGGCCATCCTCGGTGCCGAAGTTTACAACGGACAAAGAATCCGTTCCCTATGCCGTTGTGTCGGTTGGCGGATTTCTGGGAATGGATACACACAATGTTGTGGTCGCCGCAGCGTTACTGAAGCTTGTCGATGTGAAGGCACACCAATTCCCCGAACTGCGTCAGTCGACCAATCCGGGAATTGGCCCGCGTTTCGTTGCGGTCGACCGAAAGCTCGGCTAGACGAGACCATCGAAACGCATCATTGTTCCGAAGGAAGGTTTCACTGAAATGAGCCGACCTTGCGACGGACCTGAACGCGCCACGACCCCGAAGGAAGCTTGGCGATGATTGGCAATCCGTGTGTAATGAGGTGTCGTGCTGCGGCAAAAGGGGCGAAACAAGGCGTAAGGGTGGCAGGCAGTCAGCCGGGCTAACAATCTGAGACTAAAGAAAAAAATGACAATATATCAACCACATAGACTGTCTGTTGCCCCGATGATGGATTGGACGGATAGGCATTGTAGGCATTTCCACCGGCTGATGACGCGCCGCGCCATGCTGTACACTGAAATGGTGACCGCGCCGGCTGTCATCCACGGGCCGCGCGAACGCCTTCTTGCGTATTCAGATACCGAGCACCCGATCGCGCTGCAACTTGGCGGGTCTGACCCGGTTGAACTCGCCCAGGCCGTGCGGCTTGCCGCCCCTTATGGCTATGACGAGGTCAATCTGAACGTCGGCTGCCCGTCAGACCGGGTGCAATCGGGATGTTTTGGTGCGGTGCTGATGGAACGTCCCGGATTGGTGGCTGACTGTGTTGCGGCGATGATCGATAACAGTGCCGTCCCGGTAACTGTGAAATGCCGTATCGGGGTCGATGATCAAGACCCTGAACAGGTACTGCCACATTTTCTGGAAAAAGTGTCGGCGGCTGGGGTGACCCATTTCATCATCCACGCCCGCAAAGCTTGGCTCAAGGGCCTAAGTCCCAAAGAAAACCGCGATATTCCGCCGTTGGATTACCCGCTCGTGTTGCGCATGAAACAGCAGTTCCCACGTCTGACCATTTGCATCAATGGCGGCATCACGTCGCTGGATCAGGCCAAAGAATTCCTCGATCAGGGGTTAGATGGCGTTATGCTTGGCCGCGCCGCTTACCATGATCCGGCCTCAGTTCTGATTGGCGCAGATGCGCTTTGGGGCGCCAGTGCCGGAGGGGGGGCAGGGCGCGACGCCCTTCAAACGGTAGATGACATGCGCCCCTACATCGTCGCCCATCTTGCCAGTGGTGGCCGCCTGCACCAAATAACCCGACACATGCTGGGCCTGTTTCACGGTCGCCCCGGCGCGCGCGGCTGGCGGCGTGTGCTGTCAGACCAAGCCAACCGCCCCGGTGCCGGGTTGGATGTGCTCGACGCGGCCTTGGATGAACTTCACGCCAACGGGGCCTGATGTGGGATCAACCGCGATAGCCCCAGCGCAAGTGTGCCGCATAGCGCAATCGCCGCCAACATTGGCACCACAGTGCCATCCAGAAACGGCCCGGCAGCGGCAACCAAAACCCCCGCCGCCACCATCTGCATGGTGCCACCAAGCGAGGCGGCAAGCCCCGCATGTTCGCCCTGATCTTCCAGCGCCAAAACCTGTGACGTGGGCAATACCACGCCTAAAAACATGTTGCCAATAAACAATCCTGCCATCGTCACCGGCAGCGTCGCATATCCGGCCAGCCCGACCACGAACAACGCAATGGTGCAAAACGCAAACCCGGTCGTCGCCAGCACAATCATCCGCTGCGGCCCCACACGCGCGCCAAGCGGTGCTGCAAACTGCGACGCGCCAAAAAACCCAATCGCGTTCACCGCAAAGGCCAGCGAAAACTGCGTCGGGCTCAGGCCAAACTGGCCAGTATAAACAAACGATGCTGACGCGATGAACACGAAAAAGCTGGCAAAGGCAAAACCCGCCAGAAACGTCATCACCATAAACCCCCGGTCGCGCAGCAACATGCCAACCCCGCGCCGCATGGTCGGCACATCAAATCTTTGCCTGTCTTCCGGGCGCAGTGTCTCATCCAACGCAAAATGGATCAGGAAAAAGCTCAGCGCAGCCGCCACCAGCAAGGCCCAAAAGATCAACCGCCACGTGCCAAATGCCAACAGCGCCGACCCCGACAATGGCGCCAGCAACGGCGATATCGCAATCACGATCATGATCGTCGACATCATCCGCGTGGCATTGGCCCCAGTTGCCAGATCGCGGATCACTGCGCGCAGCACCACCATATTGGCGGCCCCGCCCATGCCTTGCACAAAGCGTCCAAAGATCAGCACTTCAATTGAAGGGGCCACAGCGCAAATCACCGTGCCTGCAATGAACAGCGCCAGCCCCGCATAGAGCGGAGGCTTGCGCCCCGCCTGATCCGCCCAAGGGCCGTAGATGAGTTGAGCCAGCCCAAAGGCTATGAAATAGGCCACAATCGTCCACTGCACTGCCTGCATCGAACTGCCAAGATCGCCCCCGATTTTCGGCATTGCGGGCAAATACATGTCTATCGCAAACGGGCCAACGGCCGCCACTAGCCCAAGCACCAACGAATACCGCAACAGCGAATTTGTCTCAGTCATCATATGCTCTCTGAAGTTGTCTGGCAAAACGATACGCCCGATTTTCGCGATGTGTAAGCGGCAGACCCGCTGGCACATGGTGCGCAGGCAAGCTACAGCTTGTGCGTCAATACGCCGTCAAGGATCCCCATGCCAGATCTTGCCACCCTCCTGCCGATGATTGCTTTTCTGCTTGCCATCGGCGCCTTCGCGGGCGTCATTGCGGGTCTGCTGGGGGTGGGCGGCGGCATCGTCTTGGTGCCTGCGTTTTTCTTCATGTTCGATCATCTGGGCTACGCAGGCCCACAGCTGATGCAGGTCTGCGTCGCCACATCGCTTGCCACCATCATGGCCACGTCGATGCGGTCGGTCATGGCGCACAACCGCAAAGGTGCTGTCGATTGGCTGGTCTTACGCCAGTGGGCCGCGTGGATCGTGATCGGCGCCGTAGCTGGCGTCTTTGTCGCCTCAAGCCTTAAATCCACCACCCTGACCGCCATTTTTGGCATCTTGGCAATGATCGCAGGCCTCTACATGGCGCTTGGGCGTGACACTTGGCGCGCGGCCGAGGCCATGCCCGCCCAACCCACACGCGGCATCTTAGCCATCCTGATAGGCTTTTTCTCGGTTCTGATGGGCATCGGCGGTGGTACGTTTGGTGTGCCGATGATGACGCTGTATAACACGCCGATCCACCGCGCCGTTGCCACCGCCTCTGGCTTTGGCATGGTCATCGCCGTGCCGTCTGTCATCGGCTTTTTGTTTTTGCCCGTGGATCAAGCCCCGCCCTACACACTCGGTGCGATCAACATCCCCGCGTTCCTGCTGGTCGTTGGCACCACATATCTCGCCACTCCGTGGGGCGTAAAACTGGCCCATTCGATGAACCCCAAACCCCTGAAGCGCGCCTTCGCGGTGTTTCTGGTGTTGGTGGCGCTGAACATGCTGCGCAAGGTTGCCGGATGGTAGACAGACCAACAAACGATCGGGGCTGGCAACTGATCGACCATCATCCAAGCATAGCCGCATGGGCATCAGCCGCCCACACCCTCGCCCTGAAAACCCTCGCCACCCGCGACGAGCCTTGGCGTTGTGGCGACACATGGCTTGTTGGTGTTGATGCCCTGGCGAATGACCCGTCAGGCAGTGTCCCCGGTGCGGCCTTCCCGTGGGACGCCCTGCCACTGACCCCCGAACCCCTGCACCCAGCCCAGCTGTCGGTGATAAAACCCGGCTACCCGCAACCTTCGCCCAGCGAGGCAGAGCCCGCTTTCAAATATCGCCTCAACCGCGATGCCGCCCATCTTGATGGCCTGATCGCGCAACCAAATGGCGCGCGGATGATGCAAGAACCGCATCATTGGATTTTGGGCCTGCCGCTGAACGAAAGCGATGCCTCGCCGCTTGTGGTCTGGGACGGAAGCCATGAAATCCTGCGCAGCGCCCTGACCCGTGCCTTAGCCGATATCTCGCCGGAAAACTGGGGATCCGTTGATCTGAACCCCGCCTACCAAGCCGCCCGCCGCGTCATCTTTGCCACCTGTACTCGCCGTCTTTTGCCCGCAAAACCGGGTCAGGCAACCCTGCTGCACCGCCTGACCCTGCACGGTGTTGCCCCTTGGCAAGCCAATGAAACCGCGCCGCCCGACGGCCGCATCATCGCGTATCTGCGCCCCCAAATGCTAAGCGTGCAGGCGTGGCTGAAAGCCCCCTAGCCACCCGCACCAAAGAAAAATTTTTGACGAAAATGTTTCGGCCCCAAAGATTTTTCATCCGAAAAATCTATCCGCAAAACCTTACCGGTCCAGCCGCCCCATCCGCCCGCCGCGCCGCTTGATCAGCCGTGGCGCGCGCTCGGCCAAATCGGCCATGATCACCGCCCGCGCCGCCGGGGCCAGCCGCGACCACTGTGATATTTCCTCGATGGTGCGGTAGCAGCCGACGCAAAGGCGTTCTTCCGGGTGAATGACGCACAGCTTTACACAAGGCGAGTCGATCTCGTCGCGCATCCAGACCTCGTCTTTTGTCTGCTCATCTTTCAAGTCATCACCGCTCAAGTCGCCATCCGCCCGATATAGCCCATGCGGTCCAGCGCTCCTTGCAGGATATACCCGGCAGCCACCTGATCGATCACCTCATTGCGACGTTTTCGCGACGTATCCGCCTCCAGCAGTGCGCGTTCCGCCGCAACGGTTGAAAGCCTCTCGTCCCAATAGCCGATTGGCAGATCGGTCAGCCGCACCAAATTGCGGGCAAACGCCCGTGTCGCCTGCGCCCGTGGCCCTTCGGACCCATCCATATTGCGCGGCAAGCCAAGGATCAGCCCGGCTATATTCCGCTCTGCAACCAGCGCCAACAACGCTTTCGCATCCTCGGTAAACTTCGTCCGCCGGATCACCAGAATCGGCGACGCAACAGACCGCCGCAGATCAGACGCCGCCACGCCAATGGTTTTTTCGCCAAAATCGAGGCCGAACACCGCGCGACCTTGGGGCAGGGCGGCGGCAAAGTCTTCAATCGCCTCAATAATCATTCGGCCACCCCGGCCGCCACAGCCGCCGCGCGCAATGTGGCCAATTCCGCCGTGCGCCCGGTAAACGTGGTCAGCCCCTCGGTGTAAATCTCCCGCGCCTGATCTTGATCGCCAAGCACCCCCAACGATGTAATCAGCCGCGCCCAGTCTTCCACCGGCCCGCCTTTGGTCTCCAATCGCTGTGACAAGCCATCTACCATGCTTTGGATCATCGCCAAACGGTCCTCAGGCGTCATATCTGCCGCCGCCCCAACCTGATCTGCCGTTGGCCCCACCGGATCGGGCGCTTCATATTTGACCCCCGCCCGCGCCGCCATGTCGGCAATCTGTGCCCGTATCGGGGCCACCCAAGGGTCATCCGGCCTGCTTTTCTCCAACAATGCCTGCCAGACCCAAAACGCCCGGTCGGCCCGGTCGCCTTGCGCGAACATCAGCCCCGAATAATAAAGCGCCGTGCCATTCGCAGGCTCCAATTTCAGCGCCGCAATCAATTCCGCCTCCGCCTCGGGCGACACATAGCCCCCCGCCAACCGGATCAGCAGTTCGGCCATCTGGGCGTGTTCCCGGCCGGGGTCAGAAGATTTCAACACCATCAATTGGACCAACGCGTCACGCGCGGCGCTTAAATTCCCCAGCGCCGCCTCGTTGGTGATCAACAGCTTTAGCCCCGCCACATCGCTGGGCCTGTCGGCGACAGCGCGGCGCAGCTTTGTCATCAGATCGGCCAGTGCCGCATCTGGTTGCAAAACCTCAGGCGTGCCAGCCGCCGCCTCTGCCGCCAATTGACTGGGCCGTGTGGCGCTAAAGTTTGCCGCTGCCGCCAGCCGCCCTGCCAGCGGCAAATCAGCGTATCCCGGTGCCCCCAGCCGCACATAGCCCCAAACCGCCCCGGCCAGAACCGCCGCAATCACCAATCCGACCAACACCCGCCCGCGCGGCGATACTGCCACTGCAACCCCGCGCCCCAAACGGTCCGCCTCCAGTATTCGCCGCGAAATCTCGGCCCGCAGCCGCTCTGCTTCCGCCCCGGCGAGCAGCCCGGACGCCACATCGCGGTCCACTTCCGCCAGTTGCGCGCGGTACAACTGCACGTCAAACGATCCCGCAGGCACAGTATCGCGCCGCTGAAACAGCACCACAATCAGACTGGCCGCCACCGCAAGGGTCATACCCCCCGCCGCAATCCAGAAACCCCAATCGGCCACGCGGTCCACCTCTTTGCTCGTGCAACCGCCTATCTAAGCCCTCGCCCCCGCAATCAAAAGCCCGAAATCCGGGGGCCGCCAACCAATGCGCAAACTGTCACACCCCACCCAGACCGCAAATGTCGCAAATTTCCCGATTGTGCCGCTTGTGGGTGCGGATATATCTGCACCTCGTCCACACCGATGCAAAGTAAGCGCGAGGCACCCCATGAAACGCTATTCC
>JACMNW010000209.1 GCA_014378345.1 Pseudorhodobacter sp.
GAACCGGGCCGAAAAGCGTGCCAGACCACCCCGGCGCCACCTTTATCCTTTTCGCCCGCCTGATCCGCCACAATGGCCGCGCCGCCGCCGATCAGCAGGGGGGCGCAGGCGGAGGTGGCGACCAGGGTGATCAGCGCCACAAAAACCAGAAATTTTCTGTGCATGGTGTGCCTTTCCGGGCTAATCAGCGGCTTGAAGTTGACGGATCAAAAATAAGGCGGCTGGCGCCAGACTTATTTGGTGGGCTGCCCGCCGGTGTCCGTCCCCGGGTCATCGGCAGACCCTTCGTCATCATTGGCCATTTGCGATTGGGTTTCTTTGCCCGAAGTATTGTTGCTCATGCCCATCATGTCACAGGCGCTAACGCCCAGCAGGGCCAGAAGGATTACGTATTTCATGGTGATCCCTTTCTAAGGTTCGCATGGTCAACGCTGGACTTTCGGGATGGTTCCCTTGCCCATCGCCACGCCTTTGGGCATCATCGCGGGCTACCGGTACGCGCGACGCAGTGCCACGCGGATCACAATCACCACCACCCGCCCGTCAACCATGTTTCACGGGCTTGAAAGACGGTGACGGTGATCATGGCATCTGTCTGATTTGTACGTGTAGTGCATGTCATGCAATGTGCCAGATGTGTACGTTTTTCAATCCGCTCCCGATCTTCCACGCCCTCAAACGCGTAGGCACGGATAAAGCACGGATAAAGCACGCATTGCAGCACGGTATTTGTTAATCAAACCTTAACCAAACCCCGCCAAACTGCCCCGATGAAATGCCTCATCCCCCTGTTATTCCTCGCCGCCTGCGGTGCCCAACCCACCCCGTTGATGATGGGCGCACAGCGGCTGGAGGCCACCCGAAATAACCGCCAATACGTTGTTTTCAAGAAGGAAAATACAGTTGAAATCATCCGCCTCGGCTATGCCAGACGCGGTGAGCATCAAGCCATCCGCGCCGATATGATCGCCCTGATCCCCGAAGTGACCGGCTGCAAGCTGACCGAATCCGCGCTGCAAGGCGATAGCGGCGAAATGCGGGGCCGGATCACCTGTTAAGCCAGCATCCGGCGCAGGCACCCTTTGATAACCTGTCCGCCCAGATGCCGCCTTGAATATTTGGTAAAGGCAGATTAACCCAACGAGTATGACGTTGGCTGACCGTTGGAACTGCTGAAAACCGCCAAAATCAAAGGATCCATAGCTCAGCTGGATAGAGCAGCCGACTTCTAATCGGCAGGTCGAGGGTTCGAGTCCTTCTGGGTCCGCCATTTCAGAACAAAACTGGGCACCGTGCCCATGGGGTCTGAACCGCCCCAGGTTTGCCGGAAACCTTCATCCTGACCAAGGATGAGGGCTATGGAAAAGCGTAAGATATCAAATTGTTATTCATCTGAAATACGCATGCGGGCCATTAGCATCACGCTGGCGCATCAAGGCTCCTATCGCAATTTTTGGCAGTATCTGCGATCTCCCCCCAAATCGGTTCTATCCGGGAGACGTTAAATGTCTGGGTTCGGCAGGCGAAACGGGACATCCGCGCGCGCGACGGTACCACCAGTGCTGAGCGTGATAAGATCAAAGAATTGGAACGCGAGGTTCGCCAGCTTCCCCAAGCCAATAAAATCCTGCGTACTGGCGAGACACTGAAGGTGCCATTGTTTCAAGCCCAATGGCAAACGCGGCAAGTGCGCCGTGAAGCTGAGCCTGATGCGCGTTGTGCTGTGGCGCGCCTGATGGCGGGCATGGGATTGCGGGTAATTGTTCGAGAAAAAGTTGCAAAAAACAACAATCCCCGACGGTTTCGTGCCATGGCTGCCGATGTCACGCCCCGTATTCTGCAGGATTTTCCGCTTTTGCACCACGAAGAGGAAGATGACTGGCAACGCTGGTTCGCCGACGCAGGCACTGCGCAACCGGGTTTTGCAAAAGGCCTGAACTTTTCCGACCTTGGCATGGCGTTGCATGCCGCGGCGCGGGGCCTCATGATACGTTTGGGCAGCCAGTGATTGGCGGCGGAACGTCGTGGCCGCGGCGATCTGTTGGCGTTTGGGGCGGCCATTCCGCAAAGTGCAGCGACCCACCTTCTGGCCCATCCGTGCAACCTGAAACGCCCCGCGTGACGCAACTGCAGCAGCGGTTTTTGGCGCAGCCATTTACCCCGCCACCGTCACCCCATCCAACATCCGCACCGCGCCATACATCTCTGGCCGACGGTCGCGGAAAATGCCCCATGCCCTGCGGTATTCTTTAAGCTCTTCCAGACCGAAAGTCGCCGTCAGATAGGTTTCATTGATCCGGGTCGTCTCGGCCACCTTGTCCCCCGGATGATCGGCGATGAAGGAGGAGCCATAGAAATCGCAGCACATCTCGCCTGAAACTTCGGTGCCAACCCGGTTCGAGGCAACAAGTGGCACCAGATTGGCCGCAGCATGGCCCTGCATGGTGCGCTGTCGATGGCAACATTCAGCGGTTCAGACCCGATGGCGGTGGGAAACAGCAACACTTCTGCCCCTTGAAGTGCCAACGGCCGGGCGGTTTTGGGGAACCATTGATCCCAGCAGATGCCGCAGCCAATGCGGTCATGTTTGGGGTCAATCGCGCGAAAACCGGTATCACCGGGCTGAAATTGAACTTCTCTTCCTACCCCAGTGATTGCGGAATATGGCTCTTGCGATAGTTTCACAGGATTTCACCGTCAGCGTCGATGATGGCGAGGGAGTTGTAATAGGCCTGCCAAGGTGCAGGCCATCTGGGTTCCGGTTACCATCAATTTACGCATGGATCGCCCCCGCATGATATTCCTGCGCTGCCCCAGTACTCGCGGCAGTAATCGCGTCGCATGGTGCCACGTCAATGATCAGCGGGGGCGAAATGATGATCCGGCCACCCAAGGGGCGCACCATGATGCCGCGATCAACGCAGCCCTTGGATATTGCCTCAGCTGCCCCGCGAAGTGGTGCCTTGGTCGCCTAGTCAGCCACCAGACCGACCCCCAGCATCAATCTCATATCGCGCACATCACCAACTATATCAAGCGCCAGCAATGACTTGGCTGTTTTATGAAAATGTGCACCAACTGTCGCCGGATTGGCCAGCAGATTTTCACGTTTGCCCATGCTGCGAGTCACTGCTTTAGGGTATTGCTGCACGCACACAAATACCGCGTGATCGGGCCAATGTCCTTTTGCAAAGGTCAGACTCATGCTTCCTCGCCATGGCATGATGTTACTGGCTTTTTGCGCAACCGGGATCAGCCCCGAATGGGTCAAGGTAAGCCTTGTTCCATCGTTGTTTGCCCCAAATTCTTAAACCAAACACGTCGCTCCCGGTGGCATAGGGCTGTTGCTCACGCGTGTTACGCCCCAAACTATCTAGGCTCCATCGTCGCCGGAGCGCCGCCTTCAAACCGATTGCCGTGACGATAATCGCAGGCAGCTTCTTGCATCTGCAAATGCAGGGCTGTGCCTGTATAGGGATGCGCGCGGGCGAGGTCTTCGTCAAAGTCTATGCCCAAACCGGGGGCGTCGGACGGGATGATATAGCCGTCTTCCCATTTTATGGTGTTCCTGATCAGCGCCAGATGGAACGACCCGCCGGTTTCTATCGTCTCGGCGATAAGCAGGTTCGGGATCGACGCGGCGAAATGCACATTCGCCGCCCATTCCACCGGGCCTGCATACAGATGCGGGGCCATTTCGGCGTTGAACACTTCGGCCATGGCGGCAATTTTCTTGGCTTCCCAGATGCCACCAACGCGGCCCAGGGCAGGTTGCAAAATCTTCACCCCGCCATGGCGCAAAAGTGCGCCAAATTCGGCCTTGGTGGTTAGCCGTTCCCCAGTCGCCAAGGGAATCGAGACGTGTTTGGCGATTTCGGCAAATTCCAGCAAGTTGTCTGGCGGGCAGGGTTCTTCGTACCAAAGTGGATTATAGGGCTCTATCGCCTTGCCCATACGGATGGCACCGGGCGTGGTGAACTGGCCGTGCGTGCCAAACAGCAGATCGGCACGGTCGCCCACCGCCTCGCGGATGGCCTTACAGAACGCGACCGACCGGGTGATGTCAGACATGGCAGGTTCATGCCCGCCGCGAATTGTATAGGGGCCAGCGGGGTCAAACTTTACCGCCGTGAAACCCATGTTGACGAACCGAAGGGCAGCTTCGGCGGCGGCGTCGGGATCTACCCAGAAGCCTGCAGTTTCCTTACCGGGTTCGGGGTAAAGATAAGTGTAGGACCGGATGCGTTCGTTCATCTTGCCGCCCAGCAGCGCCCAGACCGGGCGACCCCGCGCCTTGCCCAAAATATCCCAGCAGGCAATTTCCAGCCCCGAAAACGCGCCCATGACGGTGGGATCGGGGCGCTGGGTGAAGCCGGATGAATAGGCCCGCCTGTACATCCATTCGATGTTTTCGGGGGATTGGCCCAGCATGTGCCGTTCATACACATCCTCGATCACCGCGATCATCGCCTTGGGGCCAACAGTGGAGGCATAGCATTCGCCGTAGCCGACGATGCCATTATCTGTCGTTAGTTTGGTAAAAATCCAATACCGCCCACCCCAGCCGGGGGCGGGCGGGGCTACGACGAAAATTTCCAGATCTTTAAGTTTCATCGCCATATCCCCTGTTGTTCGTCAAAGCCTAGTCGTCACGCAGCGGCCTTTTCGCGCGGGGACGCGACAAAAATCAGCACGCCTACGACCATTAATGCGGCGGAAAGTAAGAATGGCGCGCCGGGCAGGAACACGGGCGCGTCGGGTGCGGTGAAGATGCCGAAAATCCACGTCATCACCAACGGCGCCAAAATCATCGCCATTGCATTGATGGATGAATTGATGCCCTGCAATTCGCCTTGCTGATCTTCGGGCGTCGCACGACTTAAAATAGCTTGCAGGGCCGCCCCGGTGACACCACCAAACGCCGCCCAAGGTGTGAAACA
>JACMNW010000210.1 GCA_014378345.1 Pseudorhodobacter sp.
GCATGGTCCGGTGCGTGGCCAGACCCAAGCCGCACCACCCAATCACGGCCTCCCACGGCAATCACATCCCCTTCAGACATCCGCGTAAATCCAAGCGGCATCGGGGCCACTGCATCGATAAAGTTATAAGGCCGCTCGTTACTGCGTTTTGCCAACATGGCAGGGTCCATGCCCGCCCCGCGCCAAAATGCAATCTGTTCCGCCGTGGGCAGGGGTTGCACATCCAGCACCAGCATCCGCGCGTAAAGCCATGCCGTGCGTGTCATCAACAGATCCGCACCCTGCGCCTGAAACCACCCGGCCATACCCACATGGTCGGGGTGATGATGCGTCACGATCACGCGGTGGACGGGCTTGCCGCCCAGTGGCCCTGCCAGCAGCGCCTGCCAAATCGCCATGCCGCGCTTTGACGCCATGCCGGTATCAACAACCGTCCAGCCATCGCCATCATCCAGCGCGTAAACATTCACATGGTCAAGCGCCATCGGCAGCGGCAGGCGCATCCACAAGACACCCGCGGCCACCTCAACGGCATGCCCTTCTACCGGTGGTTCCGCAAACGGGTACCTTATCACGCGCTTAAATCCGCGTTCGTCAGCGCGTAAAGATCGCCCGCCCCAACCCGCACCTGCGCCAGAAGTGCCGCATATTCCGGCAACAACCGCCCAATCGCCACCCGCGCCAACGGCAGCCGGGCGCTATCCGCCATCGCCGCCACCAGATGAAAATGCCCGCCAAGCACCCGCGCAAACGCCCGCAAATACGGCACAGCGCCGGCAAACCGATCGTTCATCTCCAGCCCGACCAAGCCTTCCGTTGCCTCCCGCAACGCTTCTGCCGCATCCCACACAGCCCCCGCCAAATCCGGCAACGCCGTGCGCGCCAGAACCGCGCCCTTTTGCATATCGTCGATCAACCGCAACGCCGCCTCGCCGCCATCCATCATCTTGCGGCCCACCAGATCCATCGCCTGAATACCGTTTGTGCCTTCATAGATCGAAGTCACCCGCACATCGCGGGCAAATTGCGCAGCACCCGTTTCCTCGATAAATCCCATGCCACCATGCACTTGCACGCCCATCTGGGCGGTGTCATTGCCCACATCGGTGCCAAAGGCTTTGGCAATCGGCGTCAACAACGCCGCCCGCGCCAGCCATACCGCTGATCCGGTCGCCCGCGCCATATCAATTGCCACCGCACAAGACAGCGCAATCGCGCGGGCCGAAAACACATCTGCCTTCATCACCGCCAGCATCCGGCGCACATCGGCATGATCCGAAATCGGCCCCTTGGCCGAAAGCGGCGTCTTGCCCTGGCGGCGGTCCAGCGCATAGCCCAACGCCTGTTGATAGGCCGCCTCGGCTACGCCCACACCCTGCACCCCAACCCCCAGCCGCGCGTTGTTCATCATGGTGAACATCGCGGCCATGCCTTTGTGTTCTTCCCCAATCAGCCACGCCTTGGCCCCATCATACTGCATCACCGCCGTTGGACTGCCGTGCAGGCCCAGCTTATGCTCCAGCGACACCACGCCTAAGGAATTGCGCGCACCAACCCGCCCCTCGGCATCGGGTATGAACTTTGGCACCATGAACAGGCTTATCCCCCGCGTGCCTTCCCCCCCACCGGGCAGGCGCGCCAGAACCAGATGGCAAACATTTTCGCTGAAATCATTGTCAGCCCAAGTGATGTAAATCTTCTGCCCCGTCACGGCATAACTGCCATCGCCCAAAGCCTCGGCTCGCGTACGCAACGCCCCCACATCGCTGCCCGCCTGCGGTTCGGTCAGGTTCATCGTGCCGCACCAGTCACCCGAAATCAGCTTGGGGATATATACCGCTTTCAAAGCATCAGACGCGTGATGTTCCAACGCCTCAATCTGCCCCTGAGTCATCAGCGGGTTCAACTGCAAGGCCAAACACGCAGACGCCATCATTTCATTGACCGCCGTCGCCACCGCCATCGGCAGGCCCATACCGCCGTGTTCAGGGCTGGCCGTCATCCCCACCCAGCCACCGCCCGCAATCGCGCGGTAGCCTTCGGCAAACCCCGGTGACGTGCGCACAATACCGTTTTCCAACCGCGCCGGATGCTTATCCCCCATCCGGTTCAGAGGGGCCAAGGTTCCCGCACACAGCCGCCCGGCCTCTGCCAAAATCGCCTCTACCATATCGGCGCTCGCATCCGCAAATAACGCCGTGCCAGAAACCTGTTCCAGACCCACCACATGGGCATACAAAAACTGAAATTCCGACAAAGGCGCGCGGTATGGCATCGTGATCTCCCTAAGGTCTGTCTTGGCAAAGTGGCGCGGCCCGGTTATGGCCTGAATGATTGCAGGCTAACGCCTGCATCAACCCCATCAAGGCAGACGCTACGTCACACGATGTATCAAACAGAAACCCTGACACCCAGTGCCATAGATCTTGCACGCGCTGCTAAAATTTTACGCAGCGGCGAATTGGTGGCCTTTCCGACAGAAACCGTCTACGGGCTTGGTGGTGACGCGCGGTCCGACATTGCTGTCGCCCGGATATTTGCAGCCAAAGACCGCCCAAGTTTCAACCCGCTCATCGTGCATGTACCAGACCTTGCCGCCGCCCAGGACATCGCCATTTTCAACGACCTTGCCATCGATATCGCCGCCGCCTTCTGGCCCGGCCCACTGACGCTTGTTCTGCCCGTCAGACCCGGTTCAGCCTTGTCACCTCTGGTCACAGCAGATCTTGCATCCGTGGCAATCCGCATTCCCGCCCACCCTATCGCCCAAACCCTGCTGCAAGCCTTTGGCGGCCCCCTCGCGGCCCCCTCTGCCAACCCGTCCGGCCGCATCTCGCCCACCCGTGCTATCCATGTAATGGATGGCCTTTCCGGCCGTATTGCCGCAATTCTTGATGGCGGCACCTGCGCGGTGGGCGTCGAATCCACCATCCTCGGCCTGCTAGCTACCCCCACGCTGCTGCGCCCCGGCGGCATCCCGGTCGAAGCGCTAGAGGCGATGCTTGGGCACCCGCTGCTCATTGGTGGCAACGCCAACTTACCCAACGCGCCGGGTCAACTTGCCTCGCATTACGCGCCCGCGGGCCAGCTGCGTCTGAACGTAACGTCACCGAAACCACATGAAATCTACATTGCTTTTGGCCCCGGCACGCTTTCTTTGTCAGCGACCCGCGATTTGACAGAAGCTGCAGCCACCCTGTTCCACGCCCTGCGTGAAGCAGACAGACTTGCTGGCCCGGGTGGTCAAATCGCCATCGCCCCCATCCCGGAAACAGGCTTAGGCCGCGCCATAAACGACCGTCTTCGCCGCGCAGCCGCCCCGCGGCGCTGATCTGCCAGTTTCATTGAAGGCTGAAATATCCCCGCCGGAGGCTAGTGTGTCTGCCGCCATACCCATATGACAAGCACGGCGCCGTAAAATTCTGCCCTAGAATTTTACCAAGGATTTTCCTTAAAATCCTTGCACGCGGTCAGCCGGGTATTGGAACCACCCGTCCCCGCTGCACTGCAAGCCGCGTCAAAAACCGCTCCAGATAGGCCGACACGTTTTTTAGATCCCGCCAACCCACGATATCGCCGACCTTGTAGAAATCGCGCAAAGTCCCCAACCAAGGCGCAATAGCAATATCCGCAATCGTGTACTCGCCGACGATCCAATCTTTGCTGTCCAACGCCGCATCCAGCACCTTAAGCAACCGTTCTACCTCGGCGCGGTAGCGCTCTTTCGGGCGCGGGTCCTCGATGTCTTTGCCAGCAAAAACGCTAAAGAAACCAAGCTGCCCAAACATCGGCCCAAGGCCGCCCATCTGGAACATCAGCCATTGCAGCACCTCGTACCGCTTGGCCTTCGGCAGCAACAAGCCCGACTTTTCCGCCAGATAAATCAAGATCGCGCCCGACTCGAACAGTGCCAACGGCGCGCCCCCCGGCCCATCAGGGTCAATAATTGCGGGGATCTTGTTGTTTGGGTTCAAAGACAGAAATTCAGGGCTCAACTGATCATTGCTGGCAAAATCCACCAGATGCGCGTCATAGGTCAAGCCCATCTCCTCCAAGGCGATGGAAACCTTCTGCCCATTCGGTGTCGGTAGCGAATAAAGTTGAATTGCAGTCGCGTTGCGCGGTGCCCAGCGGGCAGTGATTGGATAGCTGTCGAGGTTTTTCATGATGCGTCCCTGATACGATGCACAACCCAGAGATTTTTCCCCGTGAAAAAAGGTTAATGACTGTGCAATACAGCGCTTGTGCCTGTGCAAAGACACAGGGGCAATACTGCCCAACTTGGGCCAAAAAAGGTAGGGATATATAAAATGCTAAAAGAGTTCAAAGACTTCATCGCCAAAGGCAACGTTATGGACTTGGCGGTGGGAATCATTATTGGTGCGGCGTTTACCGCCATTGTCAGCAGCCTTGTCGGTGATCTGATCAACCCAGTTATCGGCCTGATCCTCGGTGGTGTTAACTTCTCCGACATGTTCGTTGATCTGTCCGGCACCAATCCTGCGTCGTTTACGGCCGCAAAAGAATCCGGCGCAGCCGTGTTTGCTTACGGTGCTTTCATCACCGCCATCATCAATTTCCTGATCATCGCATTCGTGGTGTTCATGTTGGTGAAGGCCGTGAACCGCCTCAAAGGCCGCCCGGTTGAACAAGCCGCAGTGCC
>JACMNW010000211.1 GCA_014378345.1 Pseudorhodobacter sp.
ATCGGCAGCGATGCAATCACGGCCGCGCCTCGGCCCGCCTGCGCGCCATCGCCGAATCTTGGTCCGACAGCCCCAGCAGGTTGGATACCAACCGCAACACCTGATCTTCGCCGTCGTCACGCACGCCGTCCGCCAGCGCCACAGACCACAGCGCCTGCATCATGCCCGCCCGGTCTTCCAGCGCCACAGCCTCTTTTAACGCGCGGGTAAAGCGGACGGTATCGGGGGCCACGGCCTCCATCCCTTCGGCGTCCCGCCTGAGGCGCGCCGCGGCAAACGGATCAATCCCGAATTGCAGGCCCAACACCCGGTCAATCCGGTCTACCTCGGCATGCGCATAAAGCCCGTCTGCCCGTGCCACCCGTACCAGCAAGGTCGCCAGCGACAGATGCGTATCCGCCGCAGGCAAGCGGCCGGGGTTCGGGGCGGTCAATCGACGAAGGAGTGCATCAAACATATTGTTCAGATAATCCCTCAATCGCCCGCTGCCAATGCCAAGCACGACTAAGCATGTCGATTTTACCCCATCACCGCTACAGCCCGGCAAACAATTCCGTCAACCGCGCCGCCTCATCAACCGTGCCATACGGCGCGTTCAGAATAAACAACCCCGATCCTACCATCCGGTGCCCATCCCGTATCGGCGCAAACCGCACCTCATGGCGCAGCGCGCCCTCGTGCTGATCCATCAGCGCGGCCAACATCGGCACATGCGACCCACTGTCCAAAATCGGATACCACAGGCAGATCACCCCAACGTTCCACTTCCGGTGCAGCTGGCCAATGGTTTTCGGGATCGTCTCGTAATCTGCCTTCACTTCGTAGGATGGATCAATCAACAGCAGCCCCCGTCGGGGCGTTGGCGGGCACACGGCATGGGCCATCGAAAACCCCTCAGCCTGATAAATATGCGCGCCCCATTGCATCATATTGGCGCGCAGATGCTGCACCTCACCCGGGTGCAGTTCGGCCAGATGCATCGTATCCGTATCGCGCAAAGACAGCGCCGCAAACAACGGCGATCCGGGGTAGGCCATGCGCCCGTGTTGCGCGCGCGCTTCTGCCAAACGGTGAAGATAGGGGTGCCCGACAGGAAACATAGACTCGATTTGCAAAATGCCAGCTGCCGCCTCGCCGGTCTTTAACGCCTCGTCAGCGCCCAGATCATAGAGGCCGCGCCCGGCATGTGTCTCGACGTAGCTTAGCGGCTTATCCTTCTGCACAAGGTACGACAGCATAGCACAGAGCATCGCATGCTTGTGAACATCTGCCAGATTGCCTGCATGAAAATGGTGTTGGTATGACAGCATGGCTGGTCGGTACTGCGGTTTGTCCCCGTTCGCAACGGTCTAAGACTACCAAAACCGTCCAAGGGCGTTGAGTTTTCAATCAAGCCTGCTTAGGTAGCCTTAAATCTGGTCTGTCACAAACGGGAAACCCAATGGAAATATTTACGCCCGAAGGGTTTGCCGCCCTCTTGCAAGTTATGGCGATTGATCTGGTGCTGGCAGGCGACAATGCCATCGTCATCGGTCTTGCGGCTGCCGGTCTGCCAAAAGAATTACGGTCAAAGGCTATTTTGATCGGCATAATCGCCGCAACCGTTTTGCGCATTTTCTTTGCCCTGATCACCACACAACTGCTTGCTGTTACCGGACTGCTGCTTGCCGGTGGTTTGTTGTTGCTGTGGGTATGCTGGAAAATGTGGTCTGAATTGCGCGATGGCCACGGCGCCGAAGACCGCGCCGAAGAGGCCCTGTTTGAAACAGACATCAATGCCGATGGTATCATTGCAGGTGGGGGGCCAACCAAAACGTTGAAACAGGCGGCATGGCAAATTATCATCGCAGATGTGTCGATGTCGCTGGATAATGTGCTTGCCGTCGCGGGGGCTGCACGCGAACACCCTACTGTGCTGATCATCGGCTTGGTGATGTCGATTGCGCTGATGGGCCTTGCTGCGTCATTTGTTGCCCGCCTGCTGAACAAACACCGCTGGATCGCCTATGTCGGCTTGGCAGTGATCCTGTACGTTTCATTCGATATGATTTGGCGTGGTGGGCAAGAATTGCTGCCGATGATCACTGCATATATGGGCTGACTTTAGCAAACACACAAAAACAATGGCGCGCGGGCTGTGCGCGCCATTTTTATGCCATATTTTTTGGCTTCAATGTTGCTACGCCAGTGGCTTAAATTCATGGCGACCGGTACAAAGGTATTTGCCATGGCTCAGTTTCTTGAAAGCATCATGCGGGGCATTCAAAACCCGGTGACCACCCCCCGCAAAGCGCCCATACGCCCGGTCGAAGTGGCGCTGCCAGACGTGCCTGCCATTCGCGCCAGCACGGGCCTTTCGCAAGCAGACTTTGCCAAATCCATCGGCGTTAAACGCGCCACGCTGCTGAACTGGGAACAAAAGCGTCGCGTGCCTGATGGCCCGGCCCGCGTGCTGCTGGCCTTGATAGAGAAAGACCCGGGCCTCGTGCAACGGGTTCTTGCCGGGCGGTAGGGCGGGGCGGGTACCTAAATCTGCCGGTGCTGCCGTTGCGCCAAATCAAGCTGCGCGCAGGGCTGCCCCAACAAGACGCGCCAAGCGGGCAGTTGCAATTTCTGCCCCAACTGCGGCTCCTTCAAACCACTCAGCCGCTACACGCCGTGCGGCAGGTGTGGCCTGATTGTGGACCAGCCATCCGACAATCAATTCAACCGACGCATTGCGCGTATCGATCACTTCGCGCTCCAGCGCGATCATGCGTTCTTGGTCACTCATACTCAACGTCCTATTCAAAATACTAATTACCCTTTGCTTTTACAATAAATCGGCAGCAAGCGCATCTTGGCTTTTAGGATATGTCTCTTTCGACAGGCAATTTCCCATAGGTTGTGCAGTGTCCCGAAAAATCGCCTCTATCTTTGGTATGACGTAAAAGACAAGATTGTGAGGGTGTCACCGAAGGTTTTGCACGGCCTAAGCAGCGGAAACTGTGGAAATATCAAGTGGCCTTGGAAATGATCCGCGCGCAATGAAGAAAGGCTGCGCAATGAGGCGCTGGCGGAACGGATGGGCACCACGCAATCAGCCATCGCGCGGCTGGAAGGCGGGCGAGTGTCGCCGTCAGTCGAGACGCTACGGCGCTATGCGGTGGGGGTGGGGAAGCGGTTGCGGGTGGCGTTTGTGTTGGGGGGGAGGTGGTGAGCAATGAATGCGCACCCTACGGATGATCGCGGTGATAGGATGAATAGGGCCAGTTGGCGGGATCGGTGACAAAACCGTGTTTGACTGGGTTGGTCCAGCAATAGCGGATAGCTGCGGTTCGGTCTTGGTCTGATCGGATGTGGTGTTCCCAGTATCGCCGTTGCCAGATACCGTGTTCTCGCCGCGCGATC
>JACMNW010000212.1 GCA_014378345.1 Pseudorhodobacter sp.
GTGGTCCTCAAAAGTTGAAACGGTTTCACAGGGGCCGCAAAAACTGTTCCACTGGCCAAACGACCGGAACTGAAGGTCACAAACCTGAAGAACGGCATGGTGATCGTCATACAGATCGGCGCAGTTAACGGGCGGTTGATCTGCCAACATCATGTCAACAAGGCCGCGACTTTTGCGGTCAGGTCTGCGATATAGGGCGCTGTATCCAACGGTGACCCCACCACTCGCATCAGGGTTTCTGCGGGGGAAGACGCCCGGCCGTGCGCATAAACAGCATCAGTCAGCCAACTGCGAAGTGGCAGGTAATCGCCATTTTGCAAACCTTCGGCTACCGCATGTTCGGCCGTCGCTTTGTGAAAAATCTGCGAAGCCATGATGTTTCCTAATGTGTAGGTTGGGAAGGACCCAATATAGCCCTGCGACCAATGCACGTCCTGCAAAACGCCTACTGTATAGTTTGGCACATCACGGCCAAGATAGGTTTTCATTTTTTCGGCCCAAACCCCGGGCAAATCCGCCACCTGCAGATCACCCGCCATTAAACCCGCCTCGATCTCGGAGCGCAGAATAATGTGCAGGTCGTAGGTCAATTCATCAGCCTCGACACGTATGAAATCTGGGCGCACCTGATTGACCGACAGCCAAAATTCGCGCGCTGTAACATCGAAAAGTTGGTCTGGAAATTGTGCCTGCAAGGCTGGAAAATGCAGTTGCCAGAACCGTTCGGAGCGGCCAACCCGGTTTTCCCACAGGCGCGATTGGCTTTCGTGCATCCCAAAGCTGGCCCCGCCGACGGCATAGAGGTTGATCAGATCAGTCGCAAAAATAGAGCGTGTGAAGGCGGGGTCGATGCTCTGTTCATAAATCCCGTGTCCGGCCTCGTGCCACAGCGCGAACATGCCGCCCGGCAACCAGTTTTCGCGGAACCGGCTGGTGATGCGGACATCGTTGCGGGTAAACGAAATCTCGAACGGGTGGATCGTGTCATCCAGCCGCCCTCGGTTAAGATCGTATCCCATTTTTGTGGCGACCTGCAGGCCAAAGGTCTTTTGCCCATCAACTGGATAGCTGCGTTGAAGGAAATCGGTACGTGGTTGTTTGGCGGATGTTGCTCGTTCAATCAACGGCACCAAGGCTAATTTCAACTCGCCATAAATCGCATGCAGCTTCGACATCGTCATCCCCGGCTCATAGCAGCCGATTAACGCATCATAGGGGTTGCCGCCGATTGCGGCCCCTATTTCGCGCTGAATTGCGATCATCCGGCTGAGCAGCGGTGCATAGCCGGCAAAATCGTTTGCCGCCCGTGCGTCAACCCATGCGGCGTGGGCGCTGTTTTTGAGTGCGGCAAGTTCAGCAATAATCTGCGCGGGAATACGCGATAAAATGTCAATCTCGCCCTCGGCTTGGGACAGCGCGCGCAGGCGAATGTCGTCTGCCCCGGCCCCTGCCAGTTCATTCTTGGCGCCCTCAAGTGCACGGCGAAGTGTGTCGCCAGTGGCCATATCGCGAGCGAGGCTGGTCAGGGTGGCAATCTGCTGGCCCCGTGTTTCAACCCCGCCGTGCGGCATCACTGTGCGAGCATCCCAAGACAGCAAGTTGACGGTCGAGAGGACATCGTTGATACGAGCAATTTCAAATTGAAAGGCAGCGTAAGTCATGCGGTAAGCTCATTTTGGAATGGGAGACCAAAATCGGTCAGATGGCAGGCGGCCAGATGATCCGGGTCGCGGGCGGTCAGGACAGGGCGATCGGTAAAACAGCGGTTAAATGCGTGCGGGCAACGGGTGTTGAACAGGCAACCGGTTGGCAGGTTTACCGGGCTTGGCAATTCCCCTTTAACGGCGACAGTCTTGCTTCGGCGGGCGGGATCGAGTTCTGGTGCCGCATCAAGAAGCACTTTTGTGTAAGGATGGCGCGGGGCGGTGAACAACGCTTCGGTCTGGCCAAGTTCGACGATCTTGCCCAAATACATTACCGCGACCCGATGAGAGATATGGCGTACCAGCCGCAGATCATGTGCCACGAAGACAACCGTCAGGTGCAGTTGTTCTTGTAACTGCAACAACAGGTTCACCACCTGTGCCTGCACAGAAACATCCAAGGCGGAGACCAGTTCATCGGCCACCAGAACTTCGGGCTCAACCGCCAAAGCCCGCGCAATGCCGATGCGCTGGCGCTGACCACCGGAAAACTCGTGCGGATACTTATCGGCGGCATCGGCGGGAAGGCGCACCAGATCAAGCAACTCGGCAATGCGCGCGGGGATTTGTGCTTTGGGTTTCATCTTATGGACGCCAAGCGCTTCGGCAAGTATCTGACGGACCCGCATTCTGGGGTTTAGCGAACTGTAAGGGTCTTGGAAAATCATCTGCACCCGCGCGTTGAACTGCCGACGTTCGGTACCTTTGAGAGCCGCAACATCGCGGCCTTCAAACATGATGCGACCTTCGTCGCAATCATGCAGCCGCACAAGACAGCGCGCCAATGTAGATTTACCGCAGCCGCTTTCACCCACGATCCCAAGCGTTTCACCGCGGTGCAGATCAAACGAAACCCCGTTCAGGGCATGCACCGCGACCGCTGGCTTGCCGGTCAATCGCTGCGTCAGGCTACGGGGAAAAGCGAAATTCTTTGAGACATTTTCTGCAGAAAGCAAAATTTCCCGACGCTCCATCATTGCGCCCCCACGGGTGAGCCGGCCGCTATGACCCGGTCGGAATGGAAACAGGCGGCTGCATGGGTGGCGGATTGCGGCAGCATCGCAGGGGTGGATCGGCGGCATATATCCGTGGCAAATTCACACCGGGGATGAAACGAGCATCCCTTGGGAATTGCAGACAGACTGGGCGGCGTGCCTTCTATAGATAGCAACTGGCTGCGCTGAGTTCCGGCCCGTGGGACCGATCCCAGCAATCCGCGCGTATAGGCGTGGCTTGGTTGGGCGAAGACACTGCTGACGGCTCCGGTTTCAACGATCCGCCCGGCATACATCACGGCCATATGATCGCAGGTGGTGGCCACCACTCCAAGATCGTGCGTCACAAGGACCACGCTCATCGCCAGCTTATCGCGCAAAGACAGGATCAGCTTCAAAATTTGGTCCTGAATCGTGACATCAAGTGCTGTTGTCGGCTCATCGGCCAACAACAGCTTTGGGTTGCTGGCAAGTGCGATTGCGATCATCACGCGCTGCCGCATCCCGCCGGAGAATTGGTGCGGGTATTGCAGCAGGCGGCGCGGCGCATCAGAAATGCCGACAAGATCCATCAACTCGCGCGCCCGTGCCACTCTTTCACTTGCCGACAAACTGGTGTGGGTCCGCAGGTTTTCATCAATCTGAAGCCATACTGGCAGCACAGGATTAAGCGCAGTCATCGGTTCCTGAAAAATCATCGAAATGTCACCGCCGCGCACAGACCGAAGCTGTTTTTCTGACATGCCAATCAGGTCTTGGCCCTGCCAGATAACGCGCCCCTCGATCTGCGCTGTGCGCGGCAGCAGCCGCAAGAGAGAGCGCAAAGTCACGCTTTTCCCCGAACCGGACTCGCCCACCAGACCAAGCACTTGGCCTGGCATCACGGCGAAAGAGACATCATCCACCGCCGTAACTTTGCCAGAGCCCGAGGTGAATTGCGTGGTCAGATGCGAGACCTCCAGTGCGGGCGTCATTTTCGCGTCCTTAAGAGTTCTGCCATACCGTCGCCGATCAAGCTGAAACCCAGTCCGGTCAGCACGATGGCGATGCCGGGAAACACTGAAATCCACCAGGCGGTTGACATGAAATTTTTGCCTTCGGCAATTTGCACGCCCCATTCGGCGGTGGGCGGTTGCGCGCCAAGGCCCAGATAACCTAGGCTTGATCCAAGCAAAATGGCCAGCGCCATGTCCGTCATCAGATAAACAATCCCAGGCGTGATTGCGTTAGGCAGCAGATGCCGAAAGATGATCCGCATTGGCGTGTAACCCATTGCCCGGCCCGCATCGGCATAGTCGAGCCGTTTTTGTATCTTTATCTCTGACGCGATGATGCGGGCGTAGAACACCCAGCCGACAACGCCTAGCGCGATATACATATTCACCAATCCCGGCCCAAGCACCGAGACGATGGCAATCACCAGCACCAGAAAAGGAAAGGTGATCACCGCATCGACAACCCGGCCAAACACGGCATCTGCCGTACCACCTGCATAACCGACCAATGCCCCAACCAAAGTGCCGATCACAAAAGGAAAAACCGTGCCAAAAAATGCGATCTGCATGTCAATCGTAAAGGCGTGGATCACGCGACTAAGCACATCGCGGCCAAAGTTATCAGTGCCCATCAGATGAGCGCGCGACGGAGGAGCCAACAAGGCGTTGTAATCAAACGCTATCGGGTCATAGGGTGCAAAGACTGCAGGAAACACCGCAAGGACAAGACTAAGGCCTATCAAAATGCCGCCGAACAGCAGGGGTCGGGGGATCAGGCGCAGCACCGGGCGGCGGGTCAAGGCCACAGTCACCGCGCAACCCTTGGGTCAAGCCACGCCTCGAACACATCTGTCAGAAAAAAAGTTAGGGATACCAACACCGCCAAGGCCATCGTCATGCCCTGTACGACCGGGTAATCGCGCCCGTAAATACTATCAATCATCAATCGTCCTGCACCCGGAATTGCAAACACAGTCTCGGTGATCACCGCCCCGCCCAGCAACGTGCCAATCGACAGGCCAAAAAGGGACACGGTAGAAATCAGCGCATTGCGCAACACATGCCGCAGCAGAATAAGCCTTGGCCGCAATCCCTTGGCGCGAGCAAAGGTCACATATTCCGCGTCGACCACGCCGATGATCGCGGCCCGCAAGTTGCGCATTAAAATA
>JACMNW010000213.1 GCA_014378345.1 Pseudorhodobacter sp.
ATTTACTGGAACATGAACTACCATGTCGAACATCACATGTTCCCGATGGTGCCCTATCACGCCCTGCCCCGGCTGCATGCGCTGATCAAGGATGATCTGCCTGCGCCCAATACCTCGATCCTTGATGCTTATGTCGAGGTTTATAAATCCTTGCACGAACAGCGCCGCAACCCGGCCTATTATGTGCGCAAAACCCTGCCCGCCACCGCCCGCCCCTACCGCGATGAATTCCATAATCTGGATATTGCCCGCGCGGCGGAATGATCTGCCCTGAAACCCGAGGATAAAGATGACCAATTGGATTGATGTCTGCGATGTTGAAGATATCGACCGCGAAGATGTGATGCGCTTTGATGCGGGCGCGCAAACCTATGCGGTTTACCGCGCGACGGATGGCAGTTTTCACGCGACTGACGGGATGTGCACCCATGAAGGCGTGCATTTGGCAGACGGGCTGGTGATGGATGACACCATTGAATGCCCCAAACACAACGGACGGTTCAACTTTCGCACCGGGGCCGCCACCCGCACGCCCGCCTGTATCAACCTGCGCTGCCATGCGGTTCGGGTCACTGCAGGGCGTGTCGAGTTGGCGGTAGAATGAAGGAAAGCACTGTGACCCGGAAAAAACCCACCATCGCCGATCTGCGTGCGCTGAAAGGCGCGCGACAACTGACCATGCTGCGGGTGATGACGCTGGACGAGGCGGCAGCGGCAGAGGCCGCGGGCATTGATATCGTATCGGTGCCGCCCGAACTGGTCAGCCATCCGCACTACCGCGATGTGGCCCCAACGCTTTTTTCGATGACCGGCAAGACGCATCTTGAAGTGGGCACGCGCGACGATTTCCACCGCTTTGCCTGCCAGATGATGCTGGCGGGTGCCGATGCGATTTATTGCAGTGGGGGCTTGGGCACGGTGCGCGCCTTGGCGGATGAACATATTCCGGTTGTCGGGCATGTAGGTTTAGTTCCATCGCGCGCCACCTGGACGGGGGGCTTTCGCGCCGTGGCCAAAACCGCCGAAGCAGCGATGGCGCTGCTGGCTGAAGTGCAGGCATATGAGGCAGCCGGGGCCTTTGCGCTGGAAATCGAAGTGGTGCCAGATGCCGTCGCGTCTGAGATCAGCAAACGGGTTGGGATTTTGTTATGGTCAATGGGCGCAGGTGCGGGCTGCGATGCGCAATATCTGTTCGCCGAAGATATTCTTGGGCAGAACCGGGGCCATATGCCGCGACATTCCAAAATATACCGCGATTTTGCTGCTGAATATGACCGGCTGCAAGCCGAACGCATCGCTGCATTCCGCGAATATGTGGCGGACGTTGGGGATGGATCCTATCCGCAGGACAGCCATCTGGTCAAAATGGCCGATACGGAACTGGCGCAGTTTCAAAAGCTGCTGGCAAAAGCCAAATCTTGATCCCAGCGGTGATTTGACGATAAGGGGGCAGCGCACCTGTCACCGTGGAAATTCCAACCCCCAGCCGCCGTTTGGAAATGGTTGATTGCCCCGGTCACACACGATAGTTCGGTCTTGGACAAAAGGATTTTGCCATGGCCGATATCATCGTGACCCCAATTCCAGAACGAAAGCGTGGCTCTGGCGTTAAGTTGGTCTATGACCTGCTGCGCGATGAAATCCTTGATCTGACTTTGCCGCCAGGCAGCCCGATCGACGAAGTGCAACTGGCCGAGCGGTTTTCGATGTCACGCACCCCAATCCGCGAGGCGCTGGTGCGGCTGGCAGGCGAGGGGTTGATCGACACCCTGCCCAACCGGTCAACCATGGTGTCAAACATTGATTTTCTGAACCTTCACACGTTCTTTGAGGCGATTACCTTGATGTACCGGATGACGACACGACTGGCGGCGAAGCATCACAACCCCGGCGATTTGCCGATCATCCGCGCCCATCAGGCCGAATTTGCCAAGGCCGTCGCCGCGCAAGACGCCTTGGCGATGATCGCCACCAACCGCGATTTTCATGCAGCAATTGCCGAGGCCGGGCGCAACCCGTATTTTACCGCCCTGTTTTGCCGTCTGCTGGATGAAGGGCGGCGCATCTTGCGCATGTATTACCAATCCTTCGATGACCGCTTGCCACAACGCTACGCGGATGAGCATGAAGAGATGATCACCGCCATTGCCGCCCGCGATGTAGACGCCGCAGACCGCCTGGCCAAAAGCCATGCCGACCAGATTGTGCGCCAAATCCAACAGCTTTTCGCGCGTGATCAAAGGCAAGATATCGCATTGTAGTTTCGTTTATTTCTTGTCGACAAATAAAATACAAAAGATATAGTGAATCTGAAGAAAAGATTCGCGCCGTCTTTAAGTGCTCCGTGGATCATTAAAAATGAAACGGCGCTTAAGGAGAACGCGATGAAATCCACGATTTTTTCAGGTGTCATTCCTGCATTGATGACCCCGTGCAAACCGGACCGCACGCCCGATTTTGATGCATTGGTGCGCAAGGGCCATCAGATGATCGCAGCTGGCATGTCGGCCGTCGTGTATTGCGGATCAATGGGCGATTGGCCGCTTTTGACCGACGCACAGCGCATGCAAGGGGTTGAGCATCTGGTCAAAGCCGGGATCAAGGTAATCGTCGGCACCGGGGCTGTGAACACCGCCACAGCTGTGGCCCATGCCACCCATGCGGCGAAAATTGGCGCGCATGGTTTGATGGTGATCCCGCGCGTTTTGTCGCGTGGCCCTTCGCTTGCAGCACAGCGTAACCACTTCAAGGCCATTCTTGCTGCCGCCCCTGATCTGCCAGCAGTGATTTACAACAGTCCTTATTACGGCTTTGCCACGCGGGCCGACCTGTTTTTTCAGTTGCGGGCGGAGCATGCAAATCTGGTTGGGTTCAAGGAATTCGGCGGCCCGGCAGACCTGCGCTATGCGGCGGAATACATCACCTCTGGCAATGATGATGTGGTCTTGATGATCGGCGTTGATACCGGTGTTTTCGACGGTTTCGTGAATTGTGGCGCTGCGGGTGCGATCACAGGCATAGGCAACGTGTTGCCGCATGAGGTGATCACTTTGTGCAACTTATCCCAAGCGGCGGCGGCGGGCGATATGGATGCGCGGATGCGTGCGCAAGAACTGGAAGCCGCGCTAAACGTGCTGTCATCGTTTGATGAAGGTGCCGATCTGGTGCTGTATTTCAAATACATGCTGCTGCTGCAGGGCGAGATGGAATATGCTCTGCACTTCAACGCCACCGATGAATTGACAGCCAGCCAACGCGGCTATGCCGCCGCACAACTGACCCTGTTCAACGCTTGGTATGCCGGGTGGAGCGTGCAGCCGGGGGCGGTTGCAAAATACAAAGCCTGATCTGGCAGCAGCGTGTCGAATACATTAAAAAATGTGACGCGCACCTGTATACTCTATGTATTTTTAGTTGATTTGAGCGGGCGATAAGCAAATACTAACCCTACGTGACCCAAGATTTCAAACTCAGGGAGCAAGACATGAAAACCACATTATTTGCCTTTGGCCTGTTGGCCGCCACGGCCATTGCCTCGGCGGCCAATGCCGACAAACTTGACGATATTATTTCATCCGGCGTTCTGCGCTGTGCTGTTGTGCTGGATTTCCCGCCGATGGGGTCGCGCGATGCCGACAACAACCCGATCGGCTTTGATGTGGATTATTGCAACGATCTGGCCAAGGCGTTGGGCGTGACAGCCGAAATCGTTGAAACCCCGTTCCCGGAACGTATACCCGCACTGATGTCGGGCCGCGTTGATGTGGGGGTTGCGTCAACATCTGACACGTTGGAGCGCGCGAAAACCGTTGGCATGTCGATCCCGTACTTTGCGTTTGAAATGGCTGTTACATCAAACGACAAATCGGGCATTACCTCGTTTGACACGATGAAGGGTAAAGTGGTTGGGGCCACCGCCGGCACCTATGAAGCCATCGCATTGGAGGCGCAGGTTAAGGAATGGGGCAGCGGCGAATTCCGCCCCTATCAAACCCAGGCTGATGTATTTCTGGCGCTGACCCAAGGCCAGATTGATGCCACTGTGTCCACCTCGACCGTGGCGCAGGCCAACGTCAAAACCGGCAATTTTCCCGGCATCACCGTCGTGGGGCTGGCCCCGTTTGATACCGATTACGTAGCGCTGTTTACGGTGCGCGAGGAATATGGTTTCATCAACTATCTGAACCTGTTCGTGAACCAGCAAGTGCGCACCGGCCGGTATGCCGAACTTTATAAAACGTGGATCGGTGGGGCCGAGTTGCCAAACCTGACTGTCAACGGCGTTTACCGCTGATCGGATAATGCGGTCGGGGGCGCATGGCCCGCTTCGGCCCCCGCCCACTCTCCCCCCAAAATGGGGGGCGGGG